>VBAY01000059.1 GCA_005883085.1 Candidatus Bathyarchaeota archaeon | reverse complement strand
GGAACTCCTCCGAGCGATTGTCATTCCTGATCGGATTGAGTGCGCCGTCGTCGAATACTCTTAGCGGCCCTGATTTCTTCTACGGGTTCTCTAGTGCTTTTCGAATCTTTCGGTCGCGTGGTTTGGACTCGTCGTCCAACTGTTCATCGGCCGGAGGGGGCTTCGCTTCAGCATCGGAGTGCATCCGAATCCACCCCGATGTCTTCTGCTTGTCTCGCTTGGGCTCACTTGTTGAGCTTTGCTTATCTCTTGTAGCCTCTTCCATTCTTGGCCCCTGCAAAGCTTGGGATCAGCGGCGCGTCTTTGTGCTCGCTGGCAAGACCCGTCAGAGGGCGAATGATAGTCGCGACTACTTGTCCGTCTGTTTCGAGTGTCTCAACTTTTGCACCCATGGGTTTGAAGAGAGATTGAAACATCTCGCCGTAGAACGCGGATACTCTGGGTCCTCGATCATGCTTCAACACTACAGTATCAGTTTCTCCATCTATGGTGTATTGAAGTCTGAACGCGTTTCCGTAGCTGCCAATCATCTCCATCGCTTTCAGTGCGTTCTCGGGGTTGAATTTCTTGAACCAGAATAGGACCATCTCAGGAAGAGTATTCGTGCCTGCCTCTCTGCCTAGTTCGCGAGCTTCCTCATCGCTGAGGATGCTGAAGACTTTTTCCACGAGGGAGGTGGGAACTTGGATGAAGCCGAACTTGCTGGCTTTGTCCTCCCACTCCACTAGTTTCCTGAGTGCTCTGTTGGCGAGAAGGTTGAACGAGAACTGTTCTCTCTCAGCCATCTCGACAATACCCGCTTCAACATCCTCGTCTAGTCTAAGGGTCCTGGTCACGCTTCTCGAACTCGAAACCGGTGTTGGTTTGAGTTCGAGCATGGATCGTGTAGGTGCTAAGGTCATTTTTGTCCTCGAAACCCCTTTGGGTCGTTGCAAGCACTTAAGCGGTACGTCTCTCTCTGCTTGCATGAGGCAATCATCTTGCCTGTATGCACGGCATAGTTTTGCGCCAAGTTAGCAAACGGACCGTTTGCAATGTATTGCGAGCGGAATACCTCCTTCTCCTCTATTTGGCAAGAATGACTCGTGGTGCCACGGAGTAGGGCCAAGTTTATCTTACTGTTTGCACTTGATTGCAGATGCTATAGAATGTGATAGTTCCTAATGACACAACTTGAAAGCCCTCTCAAACCCGAAGTCCGCAGGTCTCCCGACACAGTCACGAGAACATTCCGCATAGACCGTGACGTTGACAGGAAGATGGAAGGACTCTCCTCAGAAGGGAGAGTCAGCATGAACCAGATGGCCAACAAGGCACTTAGAAGGTATGTTGAGTGGGAGGTTAACGCCGAGAAGTTCGGAACAGTCACTACCTCAGCCAGTACTATCAGAAAGTTCTTCGACTATCTGACTATCGAGCAGGCAAAGGAGATGGGAAGCTGGTGGGGTGAAAACCAGGCTCCAGGAATCATAACCTTCTGGTTCAAGAAATTCGACTTCGACAGCGTGTTGAAAGCGCTAGAATTCCTCGGCGCACAATACGGCCGAGCATTCACCTCCGACTACGCATTCGACGGCCGGAGCCACACCCTCATCGTCAAACACGACATGGGGTTGAAGGCATCCGTGTTCTACGCTGAAGCAGTAAAAGCCGCATTCTCACACCTAGGACTAGGAACCGACATATTTGTCACAGACGACCAGGTAATCGCCATAAGTCCCCCCGATCCCGCCCATCCACTCAACAGGTCCTACGAAGGAGCAGCCGACCTGAAATACCCGACGAGCGCAACGAGCAGGCCAATTCCGAAGCTTCGCAAAGGACAACGGGTCGAACCCGAAAGCCGTGATGCATGAAGATTAGGCGTCGCATAGGCTCAGAATATCGTTCAAGCCAACCGTTATCTTGGCTACAATGGAATCGGTAACGACTCCAGCCTACTAGACTCCTGATCTTGTCGACGCATCGTAGCGAATCAGAATCCTCGCAGCGAAGAGACCTACTACAACGTGGTCCCACAAAGAAAGGAACGGGTGTCAGACAATGTCAGAGATTAAGAGACTACAAACATTAGAGTGTGACAACCCAACCAAATGTAAATATTGACTGTCTACTTTCTGGGAAGACATATTTCCAATCCTTGCGGAAAGCGTTAGAGCATTTTTGCGACGCTTTGGAAGTATCGTATTCCTCTTTTGCCATTGAGGGCGTGGTCCAGTGCTTGGTCTACAGCATCTTTGGGTGTTGGGGCGACCATGACTTTTACTGTCTTCCGATCGTCCAGGTAGGTGTCGGCGATCTTGTCGGCCGTTCCACCTGTCCCTTTCAATGCAACTATTGGTTTTCCTTTCTGATAGGCGACCAACGCTTCAACGTAGGTTCCCGCTCCCCCACCCACCACAATTGCCGAATCAGCAGAATACGCGGTCACGTAATTCCGCGAGAAACCCATTCCCGTCGGAATGATGATATCGCAGTAAGGGTTCGCGTAGCTCATATCTTCGTGTGGCAGAATCCCGACAACCATTCCACCCTTCTCCTTCGCTCCCCTGCATGCAGCCTCCATCACTCCCCCAAGGCCACCTGTCACTAGAACCGCTCCTCTGGAGGCTATCTCTGCGCCGACCTCCTTAGCCGCCGCGTAAGTACTCTCTGGACAATGATCCCCGTCGGACCCTATCACGAGAATCTGTATCAATCGTTTGAAGCTGGACAGTGGGGTTCTCGATGCTACTCCTCTAAACAATTTCATCATCACTCTTTTTGAAAGGAAAGGATGCGACAACACGCGTCCAACCCACCGGCTGGCTATGAGGTTGGCGTAACCAATGCTCTAACAAGGAAGGTTTTAATGACAACCGGCCAGAAACTCGACCCTCCATCACTCACAAGGTCACGTTTCATGCCTGACTTCAAGCCTGGAAAGGTCGCACGGGTCGCAGGCCCCGTCATCGTTGCTGAAGGAATGCTCGGGGCCCAAATGTACGAAGTCGTCCGCGTCGGCGACCAAGGCCTCATCGGCGAGATCATCAAGATAGACGGCGAAAACGCCACAGTCCAAGTCTACGAGGAAACCGCAGGCCTACGACCGGGCGAGAAGGTCGAACGTACAGGCAAACCACTATCAGTCGAACTTGGACCCGGAATCTTGGGCCAGATCTACGATGGCATCCAGCGCCCACTAACAGTTCTCTTCGAAAAGACGGGTCCCTTCATCAAGAGAGGCCTTGCCCCCGCCGCTATCGACCGATCCAAGAAGTGGCACTTTATCCCAACCGCAGATACTGGAACAAATGTTTCCGGCGGCGACGTTCTCGGCACCGTCAAAGAAACAAGCTTGATCACTCAAAGAATAATGGTCCCGCCCAACCAATCCGGAAAGATCATCTCGATAGTCCCAGAAGGTGACTACACGATCACCGAGCCTATCGGTGAGCTAGAGACCAAGACCGGACCCGTCTCATTGTTCATGATGCACACCTGGCCCGTACGAATCGCCAGGCCCTTCAAACAAAAACTTCCCAGCGAGATCCCACTCATCACAGGCCAACGAATCATCGACTTCTTCTTCCCAGTCGCCAAAGGAGGAACCGCAGCCGTTCCCGGACCCTTCGGATCCGGAAAAACGGTACTCCAGCAGGCATTGGCAAAATTTGCCGACGCACAAGTCATCGTCTACGTAGGCTGCGGCGAGAGAGGAAACGAGATGGCAGAAGTTCTTGAAACATTTCCAACTCTCCTAGACCCTCGCACCGGGCAGCCGCTCATGAACCGGACAACATTAGTCGCAAACACTTCAAACATGCCCATCGCCGCCCGGGAAGCAAGCGTCTACACCGGCATCACAATCGCAGAATACTTTCGAGACATGGGCTACGACACCGCGCTAATGGCAGATTCCACGAGCAGATGGGCAGAAGCCCTCAGGGAGATATCCGGGCGTCTAGAAGAGATGCCTGGTGAAGAAGGCTACCCCGCCTACCTTGCATCACGACTTGCCGACTTCTACGAACGATCTGGCCGACTGGAAGTCCTAGGCTCGGAATCCAAGCAAGGCTCAATCAGCGTCATCGGCGCAGTCTCACCCCCCGGAGGCGACTTTTCTGAGCCGATTACTCAGAACACTCTCCGTATTGTCAAGGTCTTTTGGGCTCTCGACTCCGAACTTGCCAAGAGACGCCACTTCCCAGCCATCAACTGGTTGACAAGTTACTCTCTCTACCTTGACACCCTCGAAACATGGTATCCCAAAGAAATCGGGCCCGAATGGGTCGACCTGCGAAAAGTAGCAATGTATCTTCTCCAGCGCGACGAGGAGCTTCGCGAGATTGTCATGCTCGTTGGTCCCGATGCCCTCTCTGAGGGACAACGGGTTATCTTGGAAGCTGCGAAGATGATCAAGGAAGACTTCCTCATGCAGCAATCCTACAACCCCGCCGACAGCTACTGTGACAAGACCAAGACTTACAATATGATACGGACAATCCTCCACTACTACAACCTCATGCAGAAAGCAGTCGATGAGAACATACCGCTACAGAAACTTCTCGAGCTCCCAGTCAAGAACGATATCAGCCGCATGAGACTCACCCCCGCAGACAAGTTCACCGACTACTCCCAATCTTTGAACGAGCGTCTCGATCAAGAATTCCAGACGCTCAAGACACCCGCTGTCCAGGCGAAATAGTAATGGTCTCACTCGCCGGCCTCGAATACAAGACCGTCCGGGAAATATCCGGACCGCTAATCTTCGTCGAATCAGTCCGAGGAGTGGGATATGGGGAACTGGCGAAGATCAAGACTCCAAGTGGCGAAGAACGGAGAGGACAAGTCCTGGAGGTGGGTGGCGGGGTAGCGGTTGTCCAGGTTTTCGAAGGCACCAGCGGACTCGATATAGCTTCAACTAGCATCCGTTTCACCGGGGAAACGGTCAAGCTTCCTGTTTCACAGGACATGCTCGGACGAATCTTCGACGGCAGCGGCCGACCAACTGACGGCGGCCCAAGAATCATCCCCGATGATTACCTCGATGTAAACGGCAGTCCTATCAATCCCTTCGCCCGAGAATACCCGAGAGAGTTCATCCAAACAGGCGTTTCCGCCATCGACGGAATGAACACTCTCGTCCGGGGACAGAAACTCCCTCTATTCTCAGCATCCGGGCTGCCGCACAACCAGATCGCGGCCCAGATCGCTCGCCAGGCCAAGGTCCGAGGCACCGACGAGCCTTTCACAACAGTCTTCGCGGCCATGGGCATCACTGCTGATGAAGCCCGTTTCTTCAGAGACGACTTCGAGAAACAAGGCGCCTTCGACCACGTTACCATGTTCGTCAACCTCGCCGACGACCCAGCCATCGAGCGAATCCTGACCCCGCGACTCGCACTGACAGCCGCCGAGTACTTCGCAGTTAAACTCGGAACTCACGTCCTCGTCATACTCACCGACATGACAAACTATGCAGAAGCTCTTCGAGAAATTTCTGCAGCCCGAGAAGAAGTTCCTGGACGCAGAGGATATCCAGGATACATGTATACCGATCTGAGTACGATCTACGAACGAGCTGGAAGACTTCACGGTAGTAAAGGATCGATCACCCAGATGCCGATTCTTACTATGCCAGGAGATGACGTCACTCATCCCATCCCCGATCTCACCGGTTACATCACTGAGGGACAGATCTACGTTGATCGAGGATTACACCGGAAAGGAATCTACCCGCCAATCGATCCTGCGCCGTCTCTCTCGCGATTGATGAAGGAAGGAATCGGTAAAGGACGGACAAGAGAGGATCACCGCGAAGTCTCGGACCAGCTCTATTACGCCTATGCGGAGGGACGAAGCTTCCGCGACCTCGTCGCCGTCATCGGTGAAGAGGCACTCTCAGCCCGAGACAAGCTCTACCTAGGTTTCGCGGACAATTTTGAGAAGAAGTTCATCAACCAAGGACTCTACGAGAATAGGGATATCGACGCGACGCTCGATCTCGGCTGGAACTTGCTCAGCGTCTTACCTGAAAGCGAGCTGAAGCGTATCGACCCGGCCACGATCAAGAAGTATCATCCGAAATATCGTGGGAAGACATCGTAGTGTCAGAAATCGTCGCGGGCGCTCGTCCAACCCGGATGGAGCTTATCGCCCTTCGGCGACGACGACGTATTGCACAACGCGGAGGAGACCTGTTACGGGAAAAATTGGATGCGTTGATGATCGAGTTCTTCCAGTTCGCCCGAGAAATCACCGCGCTAAGACGGAAGACCCAAGACTTGCTGTTCCAGGCTTACGAGAGGTTCACCGAGGCCCAGATGCTCATGGGCTTCACGAGAGTCGAAGAAACATCGCTGACAGTCCAGGACCGGTTTGACGTGGACGCTTCGACCAGAAACGTCATCGGTGTATCCATACCGTACGTCTCTGTGAAACTGAAACCTCTGGAGGGATTTCCCTATTCGATGATCGGTAGCAGCGCAAAGCTCGATGAAGCAGTCGTATTAATGACGGAAGCAGTCAAGAATGTGGTCGAGCTGTCCGCGGCAGAAGCCGCCATTCGTAGATTAGCTGAAGCGATCTCCGCAACGAAGAGACGAGTCAACAGCCTAGAAAACATAGTCGTCCCGAGAATCGAGAACACAATCAGGTACATCGAGATGAGTTTACAGGAGAGATCGAGGGAAGATTTCTTCCGGTTGAAACGGATCAAAACCCGCCTAGAAGAGGAAGAGACGGAAACTATGAGGGTCCAGCAAGTCACAGGCTAGAAACTAATAGTGCAATCCGACAAGGACTGACACAAGTTGTCGGACGAAATCAACCGGAGCGTCAGGGCTGGCATCCTTCTTATTGCACTCGCGATTGCAATAATTCTTGCCTTACTATCACTGGCGTTCCAGGGATTTGCCTATTTTCAATGGGCGGCGTTTATCTTCGGACTTGTAGCCGGTGGCCTTTTTGCAACAGGACTCTACCTCCTGATAAGACGCTGATAGATTGGGCAAGAGATGGATTTGATATATTACAACGCCTTCTCGGCTTTCTCGGCCCGGACTTTCAAAACACCGTTCATCGCTTCGAAGCTGCTATTCGCAGATTAGTTGAAGCGATCTCCGCAACGAAGAGACGAGTCAACAGCCTAGAAAACATGGTCGTCCCGAGAATCGAGAACACAAATCAGGTACGTTGAGATGAGTTTGCAGGAGGTCGAGAGAGGATTTCTTCCGGCTGAAACGTATCAAGACATGTCTAGAAGAGGAAGAAGAAGAGACAATGCGGGTCCCGCAAACATCAGGCTAAGTCTCTAGATTGTCATGTAAGACTTTTTCCGATTTAGGCCTACTGCGGTCCTAGGAAAGCCAGACCGAAGAAGAGAAGCGAACCAATCATCCCGAGTACGGAAGAGATGAATACAAAGAAGGCAAGCACTCCTCTCCGTTCAATGTTCATACGAGCGAAGAGGATTGCTAAGCTGCCGAGGATCACGAAAACTTCACCTATCATGCTTGCTATGATGAGAGATGAAAAGGAGAATGGAGAACTATAACCTGATGAAGAAGTAAATAGAGAGCTGAAGTCCAACGGCCCGTACTTCAGATCCAGGATTGCAAGACTGCAAAGTAGGAACACTCCGCTAATAATCCCGAATATGCCGGAGACCTTCGACGGTGTGTCGATCCCAGATCTCGCAAAGTGCATGGTTCAGGAAGCTCCAGAGACCGGGATCTCTTCTGCTCGCGATAACTTGTCTAGCCAGACTTAACTGCTTATCGATAGCGAAGGAGGAAAAGCTAGTAAGCTTGCTCGGCTCGTTCCTTCAATGCGCGATTCATCGCTTCGAAGCCACTCTTCGTATCCCTGTCCAAACTTTTAGCCATGAATGGAACGAGTAATCCTGTAAATTTCTCGTGCTGAACGAAACGGACACCTTTTTCGTCGAAGGCTTCGATCGTAAAGCAGTGTTCGCCGTTAAACAGGCCCGGTATCCAGAGTTTTCCGAGCCAGCACATCTCGCGATTGGTCTCGACATTGACCATTTTGGGCTTGAAGGTCATCGCTCTTCCTCCAGGAGGTTCAATCCGGACCTCAAGCTTCGCCCCCGTCCTCGGCTCGCCGGTCATCTTTTTGATGAAAGGGTTCCATTCTGGGAATTTGGCAAAGTCAGTTAGTACTTGCCAGACCCGATCTGCGGGGGCCTCAATCACGATTTCAGATGAAACCTCCTTCATGGTTCGGTTGCTCTAAGAGGGGGTGTGTTGAGCTGAAATGTGTTTCGGAAGGAAGGACTCAGCGAGCTCTTCCGATGGCTATAGTAGATCCCAGCCCTTTTTCTTGACGTACCTCAGCCAGAATCCGGCGATCAGCGAAGTAACGATTGCCGTTAGAACGAGCGCGACGAAGAATGTTTCCGATATCAATCCGAGGTCAAAAGCGACAGTAGCGAGCACGATTCCAGGTCCCCCTCTGGCGTTGAGAGCTATTGCAAGGTTGAGACTTGGCAGTCTCTTCTGCTTGATCAACCTGCCCACCACTAAGGCACCTCCACCTTTGAGCGCCGTGGAGAAGACCAGGAACCCGAGAAAGAAGAGAATGTCAAAGGAGTGGATTAGGTCGAGTTTCAATCCGACGACGGCAAAATAGACCGGCGTGAACACAGCCAGGGATATCGACTTGACCTGCGACTTCGCAAGAGCAAAGACCTCTTCCGGCATCATTCCGACCGCAATACCAGCTAGAAACGCCCCGAAGACAATGTTCACATTGAGAAGGCTCGCCAACGCCACCATCGAGAAACAGAGAAAGAGAGCGTACCTCGACGGGTGAAACTTGATCAGAACGTCAAACCTCGATCTTATCGTATAGCGTATCAACCTGGGCAGACCCAGCAGAGCTGCACCGAAAAACGCGACAGTCACAAACCCGGTGTAGCTAATCAATGACAGTGATGCAGACGCTGAAGCTCCAACCCCCGTTGCGATGGCCAAGGCCCCGAACTGGATGACATCCTCGATCGTGGCGATCGCCAGAACGATCTTGGCGAATCGCGTGTCCATGATCTTCAGGTCGATGAAGATCTTCGAGATCACCGGGATCGATGTGACCGAGACCCCAATGCCCACGATGATAGCGAGTGAGAGCAGATTCCCGTTTGGCCCCGAGAACGGCGAGAAATTGTAGACGAAGGGAACAGCCATTCCAATAATGAATGGAACAAAAGTAGCGCCAACCAAGAACGAGGTAGCGATCTTACGGTCTTCTTTCGAGAAGGCCCTCTGGATCTCGAACCCTGATATGAACATGAGAAGAACGAGCCCGATGTAGGAAATTACAGAGATCAACTGACCTTCCGATGGAAAAGCCCCGAACACCCAGTTCTCTGTGTCAGGAGCAACACATCCAAGGAAGGTCGGGCCGAGAACTAGCCCGCCGAAGATCTCTCCGATCACCCGTGGAAGCTTGGCTTCATAGAACAAGAAACCGAAAGAATGCGCCGTGAACAATAGTAAGACCATTGCCAAGAAAAACCGGGTCAGCTCTAGACTGGAGAGTGTGAATGTGCTGACGAGACTCATTGAGCCTCGGCTCTACATCGAGAATTCTCTAGGGTCGACTGAGAGGTTGACTTCTTTCAGAAAGGAAGGCGAATCCGGGGATTGGCCGTTCACCGCGAAAACTGCATGAAGATGAACCTTGAAACGTACAGCCTTGGTTTCTCCACGAAAGTCCATCCGAACATCCCCCGGCTTTCCCTGGCTTGTCTTCTCATGGATTAGCTTCAACATGGGATCGCGACGAGGAAACCAGTCTAGGACTGTCTGGCGGAGAATATCAGGTGCCAAATTGATCCCGATTCCCTTGTGCTTCTGGCTGAAATCTTCCATCAGAGCCTTGCGGGATTCCTTCGTCACGTTCTCAATATAGGTGTAGGTCTTCTGGAGGACCTGACTCCCCTTCAGCATATCAGTCGTGCTTCACACGTTCCCCAATGCCTTCGATTATGCTAGGGTTTCGGTATTCTTCATTTGTATAAGAACTGAAGGTTCGGTTTCAATGCGAAGAAATGGCAATCTAAGCACCGAATGAGCACAGCAGAAAGCCGATCGTTCGCCCGACCAATTTCTCGGTTACACCACGGCTTTATCGCCGCCGAGGCAACGATTCAAGCTCACGCGAAACGAGGTCAGAACTTGTTCTTCAGAACCCTTGCAAGAGCCACGATTAGGCACAACCGCGCAGTCCTTGCCATCTGGATAATCGCCCTGGCCCTGAGCGTCCCAGCCATCTTGCAGGTTCAGAAGGTCATAGTCTACTCCGAGACCGCCTTCAACTCCAAAGACTCCGAATCCAGCATCGCCCAACAGATAGTAAACCGCGAATTCAACATCCAAGAGGGTTCAAGCGGTGTCGTCGTAATCAGCCACAACGACGTTCGCGGCAACGAAACTAGGGATTTCACTCTCGCTCTGAACTGGACCCTGAGAAACGATCCCACTCTCACTAACATAGGTAATATCACGACCATCTACGACATCTACTACCAGCTACTACTCGGGTTCACCAGCGTCGCCCACTTCCAACTCTACCAGATACAGAACGCCACCAACCTAGCCAACCTCTTGGAGTTCGGCATCCCAAACACCTACCTAACAAGCTGGACCAGCATCGTCAACAATGCAGGATTCAACGTTACCGGCAATCAGGTAATTGCATACAATCGAATCGCCAACGCGACAAGCTGGGCAATAGTTTCCCCACTCATCCCACCAACCTACGCGAAAGTCGCCATAGAGTACCAAAATCTGTTCTACAAATCCTGGAACTCGACCTTTAGCTCTGCCGAGAATTATAACACGTTCCAACTCCTTTCAAACTACTCGCCGTTCCAAAGGGGCCAGAACGTCACCAAAGGCTATCCGGGTATGACAGGGCAACCTCCATACTACAACGTCACTTACAGCTATTTCGAATCGCTACCCTTCGACCCTCAAACTAAGGGACTTTTTCTGAGCACCATCCAAGTCTTCAACATGTACCCCATCTGCTCCAGCTGCAACAACTGGAACAGCCTACCAGCGGTCCGCAATTTCTCAATCAGCACGTTCGAGAACCAGGCGAACCTCACAGCGACCCAACAAAACCTCATAGGCCCAATCTACGACCTAGGATCTTCAACATCTCAGCCAGGATTTTCAAGCCTCGCGACCCAGCTTCTTCACGCTGGCAACATGCATTCCTATCCCGTGCAGCCCAGCCGAGCAGTCTCTGACCAGTTCATATCACGCGATAACAGAACGATGCTCGTCATCATCGACTTCAAGCCTCAAGGGGGTGACCCTAGCAGCTCCACCCAGCAAGTCAGAGATGACGTGATCGTAGCGGCGAAGATCAGCGGACAAACCCTCTCCGCTTACGTCACAGGCGCTCCAGCGTTCAACTATGATGTAGAGATACAATCTGCAGCCGATGTTGAGAGAATAGACCCAGTGACGGTCGCGCTGATACTGATCATCGTGGGCCTGTTCTTCAGCTCTCTGTTCGTGCCTATGCTGCCGGTCTCAGCAATAGGCCTGTCCGTTGGAGTCGCCTTTGGATTGGTCTACGTAATCGGCACTCTCATCACGAGCGTGCATTTCCTCGTTCTCACGCTACTTCCAGTCTCAATGTTCGGCGCGGGCTCGGACTATTGCATCTTCCTAGTAAGTCGATACGCGGAAGAACGCAAAGCGGGTAGGGGAAAGAATGACTCGGTAGAGCGAGCGGTTGTCCGGGCAGGAGAAAGCATCGCCACAAGCGGGGCTACTGTCGTGATCGCATTCGGGAGCCTCGCGGTGGCAGGGTTCGGCATGTTGCGGTCAATAGGGCTTGCAGTCATGCTTGGCATATCCGTCGCGCTGATAGTCTGCCTGACTCTAGTCCCGGCCACCCTCTCACTTCTCGGAGACAAGCTCTTCTGGCCGAGAGGATTGAGGGTAAAACCTCCGAGACCTGGGTCGAAGAGCTACTACCATCGAGCTGCTAAATTCACAGCGAAACACTCCAAGATGGTGCTCCTTGTCGCCTTAGCGGCGTCGCTTCCGGCGACCGGTGCGGTGTTGTATTCGAAGACAAGTCATGACCTGATCAGCCAGATCCCCGACGACCTGGGAAGCAAACAAGGCTACATCGAGATGACGAACGGCTTCGGCGCCGGGACCATCACTCCGACGTTCACAGTAGTCGAAACCCCTGTGCGGCTAACCTCAGGTTCCACGATCAACGTCACAGCACTCCGTAGCATCTCAGCTCTCGAAAATTCGACGTTGACAGTCCCCGGCGTTTCCAGGGTCTACGGAGCAACTCATCCTTCCGGGGAGGCAATTCCCTACTCCTCTTTCTCCAAGCTCAACACTGCCGAACAACAACAAATGTTCAACAGCATGAAACCTTTCCTAGGCTCAAGCGGAAAATCAGCAATAGTCTTCGCAGTTCTGTCCAGCGAACCATATTCCGACAACTCCATCGAAACGATCTCAAAGATTAGAGGTGTTGTTGACATCCTTCGAAGCCAGAACCAATTTCTTTCTACATCAACGGTCCTTGTGGGCGGAGAAACAGCGTCAATTGCAGACCTTTCCGTATCGAGCGCTAGCGACTATCTTGAAATGGCAACGCTGGTCCTAGTCGGTGTCTTCATCATACTCTTAGTCGCCTTAAGGTCGGTGCTGACCCCTATCCGTCTAATCTTCACAATTCTTCTCAGCGTTTCCTGGGCTATCGCGGCTGTTGTCTACATCTCGCAGCTGTTCTTCGGATCTCCGATCATCTGGATGCTCCCCATCATGCTCCTTGTGATAATGATAGGGCTAGGTCTCGACTACGACATCTTCCTAGTCACCCGGATAAGAGAGTATTTCACAGAGGGTTCCTCCGATGACGCCGCCATTGAGAACGCGGTGGAGCACACCGGTCCGATAATCACTACGAGCGGACTAGTGACAGCAGGAGCATTTGCTACGATGATGCTATCTCGTATTCCGCTCTTACAGCAGCTTGGCATGGGCATTTTCATAGTCGTTATGCTCGACGCTGGTCTCGTAAGGATATACCTCGTCCCATCGATCATGCGCTACATGAAGAGGCTCAACTGGTGGGCCCCAAGGATCTTTAGACGGGTCCCAGCTCGAAATCCTCTGCTGACCCAGCCTCAGGCCACCTTTGACCGCGAGGTGAAAGAAGACTAAGCCATAGTTGCAGCGACAGGCCATCCCTGTCTATCGGGCAGCCTGTTTCATGTTTTCCGTTTTTCTCGCCTTGTAGACACGCTTGTAAACGAAGATTCCCGAAGATACACCTGTCGCCAAAACGATTGCAAGGATAATCCATCCGGCATTCGCACTCACGACTGAATATCCACCATTGGCCAGGGGTAGCTGGATTTGCACACTCGTATTCGAACCTAAGGTGACCTCTGTTCGGCCGTAAGCCGACTGTCCACTGGTCTTCGCGATGACGATCAGTTGACCCA
>VBAY01000199.1 GCA_005883085.1 Candidatus Bathyarchaeota archaeon | reverse complement strand
AGCGGCACTCGTACTCTCCACCGCATATCTCATTATCCGCGTCGACTGGGAGAAGAGATTACTGGGACACAAGGACAGTCTTCGAAGCAGACTACTTGGGAGACTTCGGAACCGGCGCTCCAGAGGGAATAAAGGCGATACACCGAGACCTGCGCAACAGGACACGGCTGCATAGGAATCCAAGAGAACTATGACCTCTTCTCGATTAACGAATAGGTAGAGTCGCACTTACCTTTTTCTCGCAAGACCAATTAAGCGGGGCCATATTTTCCGATATCGGGAATTCCTCTGAGCACCACCAAAAAGCCAGAGCGGCTCAGCAAAGTAATGCAGGCGTTAGAGATCGACGAGGCCAAGGGAATAATCACAGCTTACAACGAACGGTTCCTCTTCATCCCCGTCGCTTTGATTCATTCCATCGAGGACAGGTTGACTGAAAGTTTCGGACCTATCACCGCCACTAGCTTCCAGTACAGTATCGGGAAACAAGGTGGGGCACAATACATGAGCATGGCAAAAAAATCCGGCCTGGATATCAAGAATCCCGGCGATCTCCAGCAGATCGCCGAACGACTAGGCACCCTCGGCGGATGGGGAAAGCTCACGATCGTCGATGTTGACCTCGCAAAGAAAATGGCTAGGATACGATGGACAAATGGCGTCTCGGTAAGGAACAGAAAAGGCAAGACGCCGGTCTGTCATTTTGGTCGCGGAATTCTCACGGGCGCAATAGAGCAGACGTTTGGTAGAAAATGCGAATCGCTCGAGGTATCGTGCCAAGGAAAGGGCGACCGATTCTGCGAGGCGATAATAGGCGATCCAGCTGAGATCACTCGGCACGCAGAGCGGTAAAAGAGAATATGCGACTAGTGGTTTGAATTCGAGAACGAGGTTCGTAGCAACCGATCCAATCCTTGGAATGATTGGTTCCGATATCTTTCACCTTGGTCTGTGATTCGATAGACCCGTCTGCTTCTCCGTGTTAGAGACATCCATTCGCCAGCGACCAGCCTGCGCTCTTCCAGCTCGTACAGTAGCGGGTAAAGTGTGCCTGCGCCGATATGTGCACCGGTCTTGTCTTTCAGTTCCCGCATTATCTCGTATCCGTGTTTTCCCCCGTTGTCGAGGAGAGAGAGGACGAATAGATCAAGGAAGCTTTTCACCATTCGCTCGTTGACGGCTCTTGTCATACTTTCACGGGAACTATCGAGATTCGATATTATCGAATTTCAATACAAGCCCCCTCTTAAGAGGGTATCGCACCCTGTCGTTTCCCGAGGCTAGTTGGGCCGAGAGAGAGCCTTTCAGGGGCTACAGTGCACCGAATGCCACACCACTTATCCAAGGGGCGAGATTCT
Source organism: Candidatus Bathyarchaeota archaeon (assembly GCA_005883085.1). Taxonomy (GTDB): domain Archaea; phylum Thermoproteota; class Bathyarchaeia; order 40CM-2-53-6; family 40CM-2-53-6; genus 40CM-2-53-6. The sequence continues at coordinate 1,355 of VBAY01000199.1, read as the reverse complement.
TCAGAAGTGCTCAAAGTGTAACGGGTTACTGGATACAATAATCAATCCAGAGGTTCTCAGCGAGATTTCGAAGGGCGACCTCGAGCATGCTCGGTCTATGTGGAGGTATGAGGCCTTCTTGCCAGTCGGTGAGAAGGACAAGATTGTCTCGGCCGGAGAGGGTGACACGCCTCTGCGAAAACTCGGATCCTTTCAGGGAAACGTGTGGGTAAAGGATGAGACCAGAAACCCCACAGGGACGTTCAAGGACCGAGGCGCTTCTCTCGCAGTTACAGCCCTGTCCTCATTGGGCGTCAAGAACGTCATCTTGTCTTCTGAAGGCAACGCAGGATGCTCCTTCGCCCTATACTCACACATTGCAGACCTAGCATGTTGGGTGTTTCTACCTCACCAAGCCAATCCGGCAAAGGTCGAACTTTCCCAGAAACTGGGAGCAAAAGTCATCCAAGTTGATGGCACGATAGCAGACGCTGGACGCCGAGCAGAGGCTCTTGCAAAGGGTGAAGGGAATTACAACGCCTCGACCTTTGTCACACCCTACCGCCACGACGGCAAAGGAACAATGGCGTTGGAAATTTGCGAACAACTTGACTGGAGGGTCCCGGACTATGTCGTATACCCTGTTGGAGGAGGAGTCGGACTTGTAGGAATGTGGAAAATGTTCTCTATCCTAGAAAAAATCGGATGGGTCAAAACGAGACCCAGATTCGTAGCAGTCCAGTCGACCGGCTGCGCGCCAGTGGTCAAGGCCTACCAGTCCAAGAGAGATGACGTGGACGAATGGAAGAATCCCGAAACGATCGCTTTCGGTCTAAGAATACCAAAGCCACTGGCTGGAAAATGGATTCTTCGATGCCTCAGAGAATCAGACGGCATAGCCTTGTCGGTCACAGACAAGGAGATCCGCAAGTCCATGCGCCAAGCCCTCAAGGATGAAGGTCTTCTCCTCGAGCCCTCCAGCGCGGCAACAATCGCTGCTCTACACCATCTCTATCGTGAGAAGATGATTGATAGGTCAGCAGATGTCGTCCTCATAGCAACTGGGTCTGGGCTCAAGACCTTAGAGCAATTCTAGGAATGGTCAACAGATTCCGGGATAATATTCTGCCCTTAGGATCTAGAGAAAAAGACAGAGAAGGGGTTCCCTGTGCTACTTGACCAGCGACGTGAGTCGTTCTGCCATAGTTCTAATCTTGTCCTTGTGGGACTCTAGCTTTGCTCGGTCGGTTTTTGTCAGGTCTTCGAAGTAGGATATGTAGCCGGTGATCTCGTTCAGCATCGCATCTATTGATCGAGGGCCAGTGAAGTGGTGGCTGAAGGGCCACTCTTCTTCCTGCTGCTCCTTGTTTGTTAGC
>VBAY01000198.1 GCA_005883085.1 Candidatus Bathyarchaeota archaeon | reverse complement strand
CAGTCGACGATATTCAGCGAGCGCTGGACATGAGGATACCACAGGAGAAAGACGTTGTTTCTGCGCGACGGGAACCAGACATTGTAGAATTGTTCTCTGGGGTATTCCAAGATCGTACAACGGGCGCCCCGGTGACTTTGCACATCCGAAACAAGGACGTGAAATCCTCTGATTATGACTCGCTGAAGGACGTGGTTCGGCCGGGGCACGCGGATTATCCGGCTAAGGTGAAGTATGGTGGTTTCAGCGATTATCGCGGAGGGGGAAGACTCTCAGGAAGAATGACGGCAGCGTTCGTAGCTGCGGGAGCAATTGCTCAGAGACTTCTCTCCGCTTTTGGAGTGGAAGTCCTCGCGTATACCCGGGCTATCGACGGAGTTCAATTGGATAATCCTCCTAGCATTGAAGCTGTCAAGAAGGTCACGTATGAGAATTCGATGAGGTGCCCAGACCCGGTTCTGGCTGAGAAAATGCATCAGGCGGTGATAAACGCGAAGACTGATGGGGACAGTGTCGGGGGAGTCGTTGAGTGTACTGCGCTGAACCTTCCTGTGGGCGTCGGTGAGCCACTTTTCGATGCCATAGACTCTGAACTCGCCAAGATACTCTTCGGAATACCCGCGGTCAAAGGAGTCGAGTTTGGAGCCGGATTTCAAGCAACCCGTCTTAAAGGATCGGAAAACAACGACCAGTATGTGATCAAAGAGGGAAAGGTCGCCACGCTGACTAACAATTCCGGAGGAGTGCTGGGAGGAATGTCCACGGGAATGCCTCTACTACTCAGAGTTGCCTTCAAACCGCCATCCTCGATCGCGAAAGAGCAAAGAACCGTGAACATATCCCAAATGGAAGAGGCTAGGCTCGGAGTCAAAGGACGACACGATCCGTGCGTAGTCCCCAAAGCCGTCCCCGTAGTCCAGGGAATGGTCGCCATAGGGGTGGCGGATTTGATGATCCGTGGCGGAATGATTCCTCGAGTCTTGAAGAGCTAACTGTCAATGGACGACGTCGCTAGAATTCGAGACAGGATAGACGAGCTTGACCAAGAGATCGTTCGGCTTCTCAAGAACAGGCACGAGAATTCAAAGATCCTTGGTAGGATCAAAAGTCAAAGGGGCCTCGACTATCGCGACCCTGAGCGAGAGAAAATCATTCTCAGCAAGATAGAACGCGCCGCCATAATACTGGACCTTGATCCGAAGCTCATCCGGCCAATATTCGAACAGATCTTTGCACTCAGTGTCCAGGCCCAGCGAGGCCAAGCGGAAAAATCCGCGAAGAGACTTGACCAGACAAGAATCCTAATCGTGGGTGGAACAGGTGGAATGGGGCGCTTCTTTGCAAGGTTCGCTAGCCTTCAAGGAGCGAAGGTCAAGCTAGCGGGCCGGGAGATCAACAAGACTCGAACAGCGGCGACAGAGATGGAGGTCGAGCCGGGAACAATCCTGGACGCAGCCTCCTCAGACATCGTAATACTCTCCGTACCGACCGCGGAAACTGTCAGAGTCGCCACGGAGACGGCGTCGCTTATGACAGCCGGCAGCCTCCTTACTGAGCTCTCCTCGGTCAAGACGGGAATATCGGATAGGGTTGCGGAAAAGATCCCGAAGGGCATCGAGTACATCAGTTTGCATCCACTCTTTGGACCCGGCACAGATCACCTTCATGGTCAAACAATCATCGCCATCTCCTACCGACCCGGCCAGAAATGGTCTAAGCTGGCCCGCGCACTCCAGGGGAGCGGATCGAGAATCGTTACAATGTCGGCGGCCCAACATGACCGGGCCATGGCCTACGTCCAGGGTCTCCACCACTTTGGACTGATCACGCTTGGAATAGGCCTCGATGGGATGGGCGGAGAACCTAGAACCCAGTCCCTCAGAGAGACTGAAACCAGGATTGCCAGTCTCCTAAACAATTGGGACACGATTGTTGGAATCCAACTGCTGAACCCGTTTGTCCCCCCAGTCAGACAGAAATTTCTTGAAGTTGCAGGCAATCTTGCCCAAATTCGACCTACCCAAGCGAGCGGCGTGAAGAAGAGACTTGCATCGAATGTACAGAAGTGGACACGCAAGCTATAAAAGCGACATACGGGAAGGGAAGTGAAGGCGACATCCATGGGGTATAGTCTTTGGACAGCAACTGACAACGCGCCCCACCAGGCTGAACTATCTTCCGCTAGAAACTAGAAAACTACCAATCGACGCTTTCGCGACAATCAGAAACAAGTTCGACACATGCTTTATTCTCGAGTCAGTTGAGGGACCGCGCCGCCTAACCAGATACACGTTCCTAGGATTCGACCCGCAAAAGATCATTCGGACCTCAAAGAAACAAGCTGAGATCCTGGACCGCCAGAAATCCGAGAGGCGGATCGAAAAGTGCCAGGATCCGCTTGCTCTTCTAGCTAGTCACAACAGCCCAGTAAAAGAACGAAGCACCGGTGAAAGATACGCCGGAGGCCTCGTCGGATACGCGTCTTACGACCTCGTACGTTCCTTTGAAAGAATTCCTAGATTGGGAAACAAAGGCAACGGGTTCGCAGATGTAGAATTCGGACTGTTCGAGGACGGGATCGTCTTCGACCATCTCAGCGGCAAGACGCACTACTTCTACCGGGAAGAAAACAGGATCGAAAAAGCGAAGGACCTACTCAGAGATTCCGCCGGCAACGATCGCGTTAGTTTTGGTAAACCGAGGTCGAACGTTAGCCAGGAGGATTTCTGTGAACGAGTCGACGAGGC
>VBAY01000213.1 GCA_005883085.1 Candidatus Bathyarchaeota archaeon | reverse complement strand
TTGAAGTATTCTTGGCCCTCGACCTTGTACTTGTCGAGAATCTTCTCGTTGACGTCCACCCCGATCCCAGGCTTGTTCGGAACCGTACTGTAGCCACGCTCGATCTTTGGTTCGCTGTTTACCAGCTGTCTCTTCCATTCTGGGAAGCAATCATAGAAGGACTCCTGGATCAGGAAATTCGGGATCGTTGCATCCAGCTGGATCGTTGCCGCGTTTTGGATAGGACCGAAGGCGTTGTGGAATGCCATCTCAACCCCGTACGACTCAGCGATCGCGCTGACCTTTCGAGCCTGCGTGATTCCGCCAATGTTGGTGAGGTCAACCTGGAGGAAGTCGGCTAGATTGTTCGAGAGTACGTGGATGACTTGCTCCTTTGTGAGAAGGCGTTCTCCGAGAGCGACTCGAAGACTTGTCGCGGCTCGATACTTCTTCAACCCGTCAATATTGTCCGGATGTATTGGCTCTTCTGCGAAGAGGGGAGAGAACTCTTCAAGCATCTTTGCCGCCATAATTGCTGAGGTGGGATTGAATCTCCCATGGTGTTCGATCAATAGATCGATCTTGCCCTGTGTTGCATCCTGGACCGCTTTCACGCGTGACCGTGCGAGGTTGAGGTCAGGTTTCTCGATATAGTCGTATGAATCTCCAAAGGGATCGAACTTCAGAGCCGTGTAACCCTTGGCCACGGATTTCGTAGCGGCTTCACCGAACTGAGCAGGTGTGACACAGTCATTGTACCAGCCGTTGAGATACAATCGAACCCGAGACCGGAAAGTACCACCCATCAAATCGTGAATTGAGGCCCCAAAGTGTTTGCCGATAATGTCCCAGCAGGCGATGTCGAAGGCGCTGGCGGCTGTTGTCGATTCGAAGGACATTGGCATGTAAAAGTCGTGCTTGTGCCACTCATGCATGTTCTTCTCGACATCGAGCGGATCTTTTCCCTTGTAGACACGCTCCACCTCTCGTAGCGACTGAATGACCGGTTGGACCCGGAGCGTCGGAACGGCCTCACCAAAGCCCACTGTTCCATCGGAAGTTGTTAATTTCAACAGAATAGAGTTGCTGGCCCAGGTTGCGCTTCCCGGAGAGGCTCTCTCGCCTAACTGGTAGATTTCAACCTCGGTAATCTTCAATCGGTGATGACCTGGCTATTCCCGAGGGCCGTATGGAAAGAGGTAGGGAAGATTTGGCTTGTCATTCCAATCAACGTAACACGTCTTGAGCTGCGTATACATCTCCAAGCCATACTTTGATCCTTCAGCGCCAAGGCCGGATTGTCTGAAACCTGTGTGAGCACCTTGAAGCTGCTCGGGTCCGACCTGGTTGATGTAGCATTCCCCGAACTTGATCAAGTGCATCGCCTTCAGAACCCTAGTGTTGTCCTTTGTGAAGACGTAGGAGGCGAGGCCATACTTGGAATCGTTCGCGTACTCAATCGCCCTATCAAAACTGTCCACGCTCAGCACGGGAACGACTGGACCGAATATCTCGTTCTGAACTAGAGACGATTTCTGACCGACGTCCTCGATGATGGTTGGTTCGTAGAACCATCCTCTCGCGCGGCCATGAGGCTCTTGTCCTCCAATGATCACTTTCCCTCACTCCTCTCTCGCTAATTGGACAAACCGGGCGCTGACCTCTCGCTCCTGCTCACTCACCATAGGTCCGAGATCCGTCTGACCGCTCATCGGGAGCAAATGCAAGTTTGGCCACAGTTCCAGAACCGCGCCCAGATAGCACATCTCAGAGCCCAGGACAAGTCTGCGTCGTTCCATACGATAAACGGCGCCTTTCCACCCAGCTCAAGAATGAGTTTGGCCACATGACTTGATGCTCTTTCCATTATTTTCTGGCCCGCCTCGGTGCTTCCCGTCATCGTGATCAACGCAGTGATTTTATTCGAAACAAGCTCGTCGCCGACCAAGTCTCCGCTCCCCGTCACCATGTTCAAGACTCCCTTCGGCAGTCCCGCTTCCTCCGCAAGTCTGACCAGTTCGACAGTACTCAACGGAGTATTGCTAGACGGCTTCGTGACAACAGTGTTCCCTGTTATCAGCGCCGGAGCAATCTTCCTAGCAGCCATCGCTGACGGAAAATTCCAGGGAGTAATAGACGCAACCACACCAAGAGGCAGCTTGAGAATCATTATCGATTGTCGAGGATTGTCGCTTGGAAGAACGTCCCCCTGTATTCGACGAGCATATTCGGCGTAGTATTCGAAATTCTCCGCAGATCCCTCTATCTCCAATCTAGATTCGAAAAGGGGCTTTCCTTGCTCGGCAGTCAGAACCTCGGCAAGCCTCTCCTTGTCGCGGCGAATGAGCTGTGCAATCTTGAACAGGAAAGAAGCCCTCTTGATCGGAGGCGTGTCCTCCCACTTCGGCTGCGCATCTCTAGCAGCCTCCAGCGCCTCCTTGACCTCCTCTCTATTCGCCCGGGGGACCCGGCCAATAACACGCTCGGTCGTCGGGTTAACAACATCAATCCTCTCCCCGGTCTTCGAATGAACCCATTCTCCGTCGATATACATTCCAAACGACTGGACTTTTGATTCCAAAGATGGCTGCGTTCCTAAACCCCGATTCTGTTCCTAAAGCGGAAGCCGCCTTCGTTTCAGGTGGTCCGCTCAGCCTCGACGGACATGTCGCCGTACTTCGGCTTCCCGGCGCGGTCGTACGCCAAGAGAATCGCGCCTTTGGGGAACGCCCGAGAGCTAGTAAGGCGCAGACCTGCGGGCACGGTCCCTTCATCGAAGAGTCTCTTGCCGGTGCCAAGAAGTAGCGGGTAGACCCATAGGTTGAACCGGTCGACCAGGTCGTGCCGTAGTAGGGTCTGGACGAGGTTGCCGCTTCCGATCACGTGGACTTCGCCATGCTTTTGCTTGATGCGGGCCACCTCCTTGGAAAGGTCTCCTTGGATGAGGGTGGAATTGTTCCATTCTAGTTTGCGGCGGCTGCGGGAGGCCACGAACTTGGGTGCGTTGTTGAGTTTGTCCGCGATGTCCTTGTCGCTCGTGGCTTTGGGCCAGTACGCGGCGAAGATGTCGTAGGTCTTGCGACCCAGGAGCAGGGCGTCCATTCGCTCGATGTCCCTGGTGATGAGGCTGCCCGACTCCTCGTCGGAGAAAGGCGCCTGCCAGCCGCCGTGCTTGAAGCCGCCCTCGGTGTCTTCTTCCGGTCCGCCGGGCGCCTGCATGACGCCGTCCAGGGTCACGAATTCACTGACGATGAGTTGGCCCATGATGTCACCCCGCGCGCTAGCCGGCATCAAAAGGGTTTGCAGGCCAAGGTTAAGTGACGTAGTCGCGCGATCTCAGCCCCGCCCGTGGGGTTCCGAAGAGAAACAGACCCCTTCGGCAGACCAAGGCTGTTCCAAAAGGGGAATTTGCTGTTCCCGAATGGGGTTAGCGGGAGGGTTTAGGAACGCAGCCTCCAAAGATGATTTCTTCAAACACTCAGCACCTGAGGGGTCTCCCGGTCGATGAAGCTTCCAATCGAGATCAAACAGTAGATAAATTACTGTCCTAGGATAACCTTTCATCCTGATTGGACTCGTTTTTTGGAAAGCAGAAAACTGAAAAAGAACGAAGAGGATCACAGCCCTTCCGGGAAATTCTTCTCATCAGAAGGCCTATTCTAGACGGTAGCAGCTGGAAAGAACGGGGAGAGGATCTTGATGGCGGGAGTCGTGGGTCTCAGTTCCTCAAATGGCTCAATTTGTCGCATTCGCTAAGGACACTTGGGACGCAAGCTCTCGTCTTGCACTAGGGTTATCTCTTGTTGTGCTCATGGCCATCGTACCTAGGGAGAGATTCGTCGTGATTCGTTGTCCAACGTGCGGAAATGATGTAGTATATTCTCCGGTTCCATCGCTGTACTTCTGTCTGGAACAAATGCTCGGCGAGAATATTACTATCAACGTAGAGTGCAAGCCTTGGATACCAGAGGACGCACCGGCGGCAGACTTGCTCAAAATGACTGAGAGAATCGAGAAATTAGCAGTAGAACTTAGACTCTAGACGCGCTTCGCAATTGAGCGAGAGCGCCCAAGCATGTAACACAATTCTCGTCCTTATGCTCTTTTTCTGAGCCTGCAGAGAGAAAGGAGTTTGAACTTGCGATTGTTCCCACACCCGATTGTCATTGTTTTTCGGCGCGAATCCCACGTAGGGGTTCGAACGTAGCCGCGCCCGGGTGTTCGCTGGCCGCTGCCTTAGAAGGGAACCGAACTTCCGGGTCGACTCCCACTGACTAGAACTAATCCGGATACTCGTCTAGGGTCTTCGCTGGTCTTGCTCGGGAGAAAAAGAGGGTTCTGGAGAGTCC
>VBAY01000058.1 GCA_005883085.1 Candidatus Bathyarchaeota archaeon | reverse complement strand
CGAAGCTTGCTCCCGTTGGAAGGTTATGTGCAGCAATGGACACAGGACCCCCTTCGGGATCGGATGCTGCTACAGTGAAGGTCAGAGACTGGCCGACACTTACTGGCAGGAACCCTGATTGGCTGGAAAAGACTGGGGGCCTATTCTCCACCACGCTTACGAATAGCGTCGTAACCGCGTTGGCGCCGTTGGCGTCGTTGATCGTCAGGTTGACCATGAAGATTCCGGAGACTGCATATGTGTGGGTGGCTGGGCTACCATTGTCGTCTGGAGAACCATCCCCATAATTCCAGCTGAACGTGAAGGGACTCCCACCGCCGTTGGTTGTGGCTGTGAAGGTCACAGACTGACCAGTCGTTGGAGCAGCAGGGCTGGATGCGAAGTTGACAGTAGGGGCAACAGCGACGCTGATCTGGAGAGAGATCGATGCTGCTACACCCAGAGAATCGGTTGCAGTCAGACTCGCAGTAAACGAACCCGTCGTAGCGTATGTGTGGATTGTATTGCATTTGCTGGCTGACCAGCCATCGTCGAAACTCCAGTTGCAGTCTAGACTACCAACTCCACCCGTGGATACGAGAGCGAAGCTTACAGGGACTCCTGCATCCGCCGGGTTCGGACTGGCCGCGGCCGTGACGGCGAGTCTTGAATTGACCACTAGGGTTTGGGTGGCCGTTGCCGTGTGATTTGCAGAATCAGCCGCGCTAATTGTCACAGAGAATGTTCCAGTAGCAGTGTACGTGTGGGCCGCCTGGCTGCCTCCGATCGCTTGCAATCCATCTCCGAAGTCCCAGCTGAACATGTAAGTCGGCGTGCCACCTGTCGCGTTGGCAGAGTAACTGGTGGATACTCCGATCTCCGAGGGAGATGGGGTGATAGATGTTATACTAACGGCGAGGCTTTGAGTCACAGCCACGGAGTGGGTCACAGTGGCGGTCTCGCCCACCGCATCCGTGACTGTTAAGGTCACGTTGAATGTTCCAGCAGCAACGAATGAGTGATTGGCAGGATTGCCTGACCCCGAGCCCCCGTCGCCATAGTTCCAGTTGAAACTGTACGGGCCCGAACCGCCGGTTGTTGTTGTCGTGAAATTCACGGGCTCGCCAGCCATCGGCTTATCTGGCCCAAAGCTGAAGTTAACTCCAGGCAAAGAATTCACAGTTATCGTAACGCTGGCTACCTTAGTGACACCGACCTCATCAGTCGCAGTGACAGTGGCTGTGAAAGTTCCGGTACCGGTGTAGGTATGAGATGTTGAACATCCGGTGGCGCCAGCCGTGTCGCCGAAGTCCCAACTGCAGGTGATGGCACCGACACCACTGGCCGTTACGGGAGCAAGGCCTACTCGGACACCATCGTCAGTCGGGTTTGGCCCAGCGGTCGCAGTAAGGGTCAATCTAGCGTTGACAGTTACAGACACGCTACTCGAAGCGGTCACACTGAGAGCATCAGTGACAGTAACAGTGGGATTGAATGGTCCACTAGTGATGTAAGTGTGACTTGCAGAGCATATGTTAGCGGTGCCACCATCACCAAAGGCCCAGCTGCATGTCGCCGCACCAACACCACCGATTGTAGGAGCGGTAAAGTCGACCAGAGCACCAACCTCTGTGAGATTCGGACTGGCTGCAACAGTAACACTCAACTTCGCATTGACGGTCAGTGAGACACTACTGGTCGCGGTCACACCAAGACCATCGATCGCTGTAACGTTGGCAGTGAACGAACCAGTGGCAGCATAGGTGTGAGTCGTCAAGCAGCCAGAACCAGTAGTGGTATCACCAAAGGCCCAGCTGCAAGCGACAGTACCAACACCACCGGCAGGTGTACTAGTAAAGCTCACCGCTCTCCCGACCTCAGTAGGCCTCGGACTAGCAACAGACGTAACGGCAAGCTTCGCATTTACTGTTACAGAGATGTTAGTGGTCGCTGTCACGTTGACAGTATCAGCGGCAGTAACACTTGCAGTGAACGTTCCTTGGCTGGCGTAGGCGTGAGTCGTGATGCATCCGGTGCCCGTGGTTCCGTCACCAAAAGTCCAGTTGCAAGTCGCTACACCAACTCCACTTGTTGCATGTGCGGTAAAACCGATGGCCGAGCCAACTTCGGATGGATTAGGACTGGCTGCAACGGTGACGGTCAACTTCGCATTGACGGTCAGTGAGACACTACTGGTCGCGGTCACACCAAGACCATCGATCGCTGTAACGTTGGCAGTGAACAAACCAGTGGCAGCATAGGTGTGAGTCGTCAAGCAGCCAGAACCAGTAGTGGTATCACCAAAAGTCCAGCTGCAAACAATGGCACCAGCACCACCAGCAGGCATAATGGTAAAGCTCGTCGCCTTGCTCGCCTCGGTCGGGTTTGGACCGGCAACAGCCGTAACACTCAATCTAGGATTGCCCGCTACTGAAACTGCGGTCGACCTTGCAGTCACGTTGGTTGAGTCGGTGACTGTTACCACTGCACTAAATGTTCCTGTTGCGTTGTAGGTGTGGTTGGCAGTAGCCGTTGTGGTTGTTGCGGTCGTGCCGTCGCCAAAGGTCCAGTCGTACGAAGCGTATGGGGGCGATCCTCCCGTGGCCCTGGCAGTGAAGGTCGTGCTGACTGCAAGCTCCGTCGGATTTGCACTGATGACCAGAATCACAGCAAGGGCCGATCCAACATTGAAGGTAACCGACGTGGTAGCATTGACGGTGAGAATGTCCGCGGCAGTGACCGTGGCGGTGAAGGTCCCGCTATTGGTGTAAGTGTGGGTAGTCGAGCAGCCAGAACCAGTGGTGTTATCACCAAAGTTCCAGGTGCAAGTCGCAGTGCCCACACCACCAAAGGGAGTGGCGGTGAGGGTGAGGCTCTGTCCAACTACAGGGTTAGGCGTACTAGTAGTCACAGTCACCGTCAGTTTTGGGCTGACGGTTATGGTGGTGCTGTTTGTCGCGGTCACGCCCAAAGCATCAGTCGCTGTGACAATGGCCGTGAATGTTCCAGCACTAGTATAGGTGTGGCTTACGGAACATGTGTTAGCCGTGCCACCATCACCAAAGGTCCACGTACAAGTCTCTGCTCCAACACCGCCCGTGGTAGGCGCGGTAAACCCGTCCGCAACACTGACCTCGATCGGATTCGGACTAGCGGAGGCAGTTACGGTCAGCTTTGCATTGACAATTACGGAGACGTTGGATGACGCTGTCTTGCCAACCGAATCGGCGACTGTCACGGTTACGGTGAATGGCCCCGTCGAATTGTAAGTGTGGATCGTAGTGGCCACGGTTGTAGTCGCTGTCGTGCCATCACCGAAGGTCCAACTGTATGACGTGTAGGGAGGCGTTCCACCAGCAGCTGTAGCCGTGAAGCTGATACTTACAGAGGACTCTGTTGTGCTCGGATTGACATTCAGGCTTACGCCGAGTGTAGATACAACATTGACGGTAACCGAGGCTGTGGCAGTGACGGTGAGAGTGTCAGTTGCTGTGACTTTGACCGTGAAGGTTCCCTGAGTGGTGTACGCGTGGGTTTTGGAGCATCCGCTGCCCGTGGAACCATCGCCAAAGTTCCAGCTACACGTGGCCACACCAACGCCGTTGGCGGTCGTGGCGGTGAAGGTGAGGCTTTGTCCAACTACAGGGTTAGGCGTACTGGTGCTAACAGTCACTGTCGGTTTGGGGCTGACAGTTATGGTCATACTATTTGTTGCGGTCACGCTCAGATTGTCTGTTGCAGTCACTGTCGCGATGTAGTCCGCGGCATTAGCATAGACGTGCGTGATCGAGCATCCGGAGGAGGGCGGAGAGCCGTCGCCGAAGTTCCAGTTGCACGAGACTGGGGATACGCCGCCTGAGGTCGTCGCCGAGAGACTGATGGAATAACCAGCTTCGGTCGGGTTGGGAACGGCATGGACAGAAGAGACTTGTAATCTAGCAGCCACGGCAAGGGAACGGGGTGACGAGGTCGCGGTAATTCCTGCCGAGTCCTTCACTGTGACCGTCACGCTGTATGCCCCAGACGCCGAATAGACGTGAGCGACTGAATTACCTGAGCCGGTAGAGCCTTCACCGAAGTCCCAGATGAATGAAACGTATGGTTGTGTTCCACCGGAAGTTGTCGCTGTGAGGTTCACTGCGAGGCCAACCTCGCTTGAACCGGAAGCAGTGACAGTTACAGTCAAGGGCGGAGCATTAATCGTGATGCCGGCAGATGCTGAGGCGAGTCTCCCTTTGGCGTCGGTCGCGTTCACTCGTACGGTATAGGCTCGTGCGACGGCGTATTTGTGGGAAGCCGTGCTGCCGGTGGCGAGGTTGGTTCCATCGCCAAAGTTCCAAGAGAACGAGTAGGGAGAAGTGCCGCCTGAGGCCGCAGCGGAAAAGCTGACGCTGGTTCCAACGATGCCAGAGGAGGGACCACTGACCGTCACGGCTAGAGGAGCGGCAACAGTGACCGTGGCTGATGCCGAGCCAATCTTGCCGTTTGTATCAGTAGCGTTCACTGTCACGGTATAGGTTCCGGCCCTGGTGTATGTGTGGGTCATCGTGTTGGGAAGGCCGCTCGCTCCACGCACGTTGCTCGTAGACTCGCCAAAGTTCCAGCTGAATGTATACGGGGGGATTCCGCCTGTGGCGGTGGAGTTGAAACTGATCAAGTCGCCCACCACCGGGTGAGTTGGGGCGTATGAGAGACTTGTTTGTGGTGCTAGGTTTTTGAAGAATTCAGTCATGGCGGATGCGGAGCCGTCTTGGGAGGTTAGGGGCGAGAGGCCCCATGCGGTTTCGATGGTCGTGAGAAGTGAGTAATGGTTGTATGATTTCGATGATTGGAATTTTGTCTTTGCAATGGGTCCTGCCCAGATGGCTGGGACGTTGCCGACGGATGAGCCGCTGGCCTCGGCGAACGTGACGAAGAGTGCTGCATTCTGGGTTGTGAAGACAGTGCTGCTCAGTATTTTCGGGACGAGCTGTGAGAGGTACTTGTCCCCGGTTGATAGGGAGCAGTCGTGTATGTCGTCGCACTGGTTGGGCGTGAGCCAGTTGTAATTCGCAACCGAGGAGGTGGAACTGAGGGATTTGAGGAACAGATCGTCTGTCTCGATGCTGGACGTGACCACCGAGTTTGCCCTGAGCAGGTTGTCGCATCTCGCGGGATCGTTGACGATGTTTTGGAAGTAGAGGAAGGGGAAGTGTTTCGAGTTGTACTCGGCGTTGGACGGTGAGAGGCTGCACCCCTGGGACACGGGATAGTCTTCAGCCCAAGCCTTCCAAGTCAGTCCCGCTCCCTCTATACTGTCAACAATGCTCTTATCGCTGAGAGAGCACTGAGTCGGGTAGCAGTCGGCTGTCAGACCGAAAGTACTGCCGCCGATGAGGGCAAGATAGTTGGGATCGCTAACAGCCGCTTCGACATCGGAATAGGCAGCGGCATAGCCGTAGGTGCTTGCTAGAGAGTTCAGGTAGGGCGCAGCCGAGGACCCGTAGACTTGCTTTGAGCTAGCGTTGTTCATGACGATGACGACTATGTAGTCGAAAGAGGCCTGGCTGGGAGGTGTTGCCTGGATAATCGGATAGCTTCGCTTATCGTAGTCCGCCGACACCGCAAAGGATGCTATCAGGATTCCGAGCACGATGCAGGTCCCCAGAACTAGAACCTTGAATCTGGCTCCCACTTCGACTGATCTCCCTGCTGTCCGCAGCTGTACACCGGGTCTGGCTTGTACGAAAGCCCAGAGACTCTGTTAGCGGTCCCAGTCTGGCTTGTCGCGCTGGATCCTGATTGTTTCAAGAATTTCAGCCGCCTCTATTTTCGGCGTCGTACGATCATGAAGATCATTAGTGGGAACGCGCTCATCGCGGTGAGGAAGCCTCCGACTTTGAGGGTTATCTCTGAGAATCCGAGGAAGGTGAGTTCGACTGGTCGAGCGATGACTGTTATGTTCAGGACTTGCGAGGCAGTGCGGCCTAGCGAGTCGGTCACTGTCACCTCAACTCGATAAACGCGGGGAATCGTATAGTTGTGGATCGGGTCTGGACGGGCAGATGTTAGGCCGTCTCCAAAGTCCCACGAATAAGTGTATGGAGACTGTCCGCCGGAGACTTGTGTGTTGACCGAGATGCCCATCGGGGCGAGTCCTTGGGTTGCGTTGGAGGAGGCGGTTAGGGCCAACGCGGGATGAACCCAGACTGCCATCGGCATGATCATGGTGACTCCGCTGTCGTCTGTTACCGAGAGACTGATCTCGTATACTCCCGGGGAGGAGTAGGTGTGAAGAACACCGATCCCTGTCTGGGGGGCCCCTTCTCCGAGGTCCCACAGGTAGTCCACGATTACTCCGTCGGGGTCAGAGCTGGTGGAGCCATCAAAGAATATTGTTTCTCCAGTGAAGACTATTGTAGGTGTCCAAGTGAACTTTGGTACGGGAGGCACGTCGTTCTTGACACTGAGGATAATGTACGTTCGGATGGCAGCTCCAGTGCCGTCCTTGATGGTCACCGTGACATTGTAACCCAAGCTCCAGCTTGCGAATGTGTGGATGGCCGGGTTGCCGGTCCCGTTTGTCCCATCTCCGAACGTCCATGCGAAAGTGTAGGGTGCTGTTCCGCCGCTAGACGTGACGTTCAAAGTAACTGGGTATCCAGCCGCAGGGCTAGACGGGCTGAATGTGATGGCTGCTGTGGGTTGCATCGCTGCAGGAAACATCGGGTTTGTAATGCTAGGGTGCAATTCGTCTACGGTTGTGGAAGTAGCTGAGCTCCCATACGGAGAGAGAATCTTGTTCTGCTGTACCAGTGGGATTAGAGCTACGCAAAGGACTAATATTGTCAGGGTCTTCCCTATCATTCGCTTGTTGCGAGTTGCCTGGACTGAGAGTCTGGAGGCTGGTGCATTCCCGCTTCGAATTATTGAAGAGATCATTAGTCCTGGTGCTTCCCCGTTTCCAGGTGACTGCTCTGTGCTTTTCGAATGCAACCCTCGCACTCGTTCAGCCAATTCGAGATTAGATCAAAGTCTGGCCTGAGGGCGAGTAGGTAGTAGGTGTGGTAGATTCTCTGAAGGTATGTCTGTGCTTCGAACACTACTGCTCGCTGTGTAAGATCCGGGTCCATGCTCGGCTGGTTTTCTTGATATTCTTGGATGAATGCTTCGACGGCTTGGATGGTGGCGTCTCCCAGTCCATGGGTCATCTTGGTCTGAGCTACGAAATAGCCGACGTCAAAGGCAGGATCGCCCATCCGGGCTTCTTCGAAGTCTATGACGGTTGTCAGATCTGGCGAGACGATGATGTTCCTCGGGTGGTAGTCTCCATGAACGGGCTTCCTCGCGTGGAGCGAGAGGGTTTTCTGCGCGTCGATCAGCTGGTTTGAAATCGATTGTATATCCGATTTTAGAGTGGGAAGAAGCCACGATCCGGCTCTCGCATATCTCCGAGAGGCTTCGATCTCATCATCACGGGAGAACTCGCCGTCCAGTCTAATGTTGCTGTTGTGCAGTTTTGCGAGCCATCTTGCCGCGCCCTTCACGTAAGGCCCTGAGTCCATTCTGCTTTCGAACATTTCACGAAGTGGCTGACCCTCAGCCTGCTCCATCATCAGGAATGAAAGTGAGGGTATGTAGAGAACAGGGCTAGGTACTCTTAGATTGCTTTCTTGTCCGAATCCGTTTGATCTGAGAGTCTTCATGACTGAGAAAGTATGTCCGAGACGCTGGTCTGATTCTCTGTATAGGCCGATGTAGTTTCTGGTCGAGTCCTTGAATTTTAGAGTGTAGTCGATTATTACCTTGCGTAGATGCCTCTTCAGGATTCGCGTCTCGAACCCCTCCAGCGGCTGCTGTAACCGTGGGTCGAATGCCTCGGTGGTTAGGATGTCCTTTACGAATTCGACCTCGGTCAGCCCATGGAGGATGGGCTCGTTGAAAGATCCACTGTTAAGATAGTTTCGATTCGTCTGAGTCATACCTGGTCCTAGTCCTCTGCTCCTATCCAGACGGTGAAACCACGGAATCCTGTCACTCTCAAGAGGTAGCCATGTCCGAACCGATCCTGTCTCGGCTTATCCCATATCGCGAATCCGCCGTCGAGCCGGGCCCCAACGGTCACTCCTTCGTTGGACCATCCTCTGATGCCCTTGGCGGGAGAACATTCTTCGACGGCTGAGGGTCCCATTCTGAGGAGTTGCTGATAATCTGGTGAGAATCCTATCTCTGTGGACAGTTTGGTTAGAGAGTTCGGAAGGCTGTACTCTGTGCGGATTGTACTCTCGCCCTTTCCGAGGCTGAGATTCTTCAGTATTCCACAGCCGGCACTCTTCTTCCCGGAGTTCGAGAGTCTTGCCCACACCGTGTCACCATATGGCACGCGTATCTCTGTGGAGTAGTTGTCATGCTCGTATCCAACATCTGCGAGTGCTCCGGGATGATTGGGTGGAACATCCATGTATGCGTGGAGATCTTCCAGTAGGTTCCAGTCGTCGATGGGGTTCCCGACGACGAGTCTGCCTGGTGGATTGTTGACAGTGAACAGATAGACCAGTCGACCACCATTCTTGGGAGAGAAGACTGCAAATAGCTTGTCATTCTTGAGAACTAGCTCGTCTTCTCCGTCCGAGTCCAGGTCCCTTAGATCAGCGTGAGCCCCGTCGCACTTGTTCGTCATCCAGTGGGCTGCCTCAGCCATTATAACGGCGATACGACTGTGGCTGGCTATGGCCCGAGTCCAGGCGCTGGGCCCCTCATCACTCCGACTTTCTCCATGGGCTCCCGTCCGGGGAGTGTGCCAGGCCGTCTGCCATGTCGTCGCTAGCAGAATCTTCCATGCGAGTTGTATTAGAGCTGAGTCTGCTCCTCTTGAGTCGAGCTCTCGGACTCGCGCCTCTGACCAGGCATAGTAGTTGCGGTAGAGGGACCATCTCGGATCGTAATACCATGATTCGTAGTTCTCACCAGCTCCGAACTCGTCAACAAGCTCTGAGTATGCGCCTGTATCGATCTGTCTCTCAGCGCTTGCTCTGTGTGTTGCCGCCCATTCGGCCAGCTTGACCGGCTGCAGGAAAGGGTTTTCGGAGAGCCATCTGAGCGTCGCCTCGAATTGGAGGGGACCCCTTGCGTCCCAGCCTACCCCGGCGACCTTCTCCATGTCGTCCGCATAGATTGCGACGAGCTGATTGTCATAGTCGGAGTTAATGTCAAGAATCCATTCCAGCTGAGCCTGGGTTTTCTCCAGGTCTTCTCGAGTTCGCGGAGGAATGTTTCGGCGGAGTCCAAACGAGATTGGGAGCGCGCAGAGTCCCAGGCCATTCTTGATACGATGCATCTGGAAGTTAAGAGGGTCCCAAGCGTGGTCGTAGTCGTAGAGTTGGCGAGGGCTGGGGCTTCCTGTAGTAGAATGGAGCAGCCTATCGTCTATCACAACATGCTGATAGCCTCCATTGAGTAGTTGGCCGCTTGTCAGGAGAGGCGCCATTGCTTCAGTTTCCCAGAGGCGCTCTGTTGGCCAGAATGTTGTGATCTTCTTCGGGTCCCAGCCGATGAGGCTCTCGTAGAGGAAGAGCTCCTCGTTCATCTGTCTCAGATTATGCTCTGGGGAGAAGAATCGCGTCATATTCTGGGCGTAAGCGCCGCCTAAGAGTTCCAGCAGCCCAAGCCCAGCCAGCCGATTCACCTCCGAGAGGAACTCAGGGCTGTGCCATGCTAGAGATTCGAGAAAGGTGCCGCTAATGTGGAGGCTAAACGGGACTCTGTATCGTTCGTGGAGTTTCAGGACTCGAAGGAGACCCGTTTG
>VBAY01000194.1 GCA_005883085.1 Candidatus Bathyarchaeota archaeon | reverse complement strand
AAGGCTTCACAAAATCACACCTTCTGGTCGCGGACATAACCAAGTACGGCGATGGAAAGACTATCGAGAAAAAACTTGAAGATGCAAACATTATCCTCAACCGCAACCTTCTACCCTATGACATCAAAGAAGGAAGACACTTCGAAGCACCAGGAGGAATCAGATGCGGCGTGTCCGAGGTCACGAGGCTGGGAATGAAAGAATCAGAGATGAAAGAAATAGCTCAGCTAATGCATCGAGTTGTCGTCAAAGCTGAGGACCCAGCGAAGGTAGGAAGGATCGTCAATGAGTTCCGAAAAGGGTTCACACGAGTACACTATGCGTTCGAATCGACGAGAGACGCCTACGAGTACATACAGCTACGATAGCCACGCCAGACTTATTACAGAGCATACGCCCCGAGCGCCGGAAGCAGGAGACACTAGTTGACCAAGCGGGAGAAGAGACGCCGGGACGAGGCACCGATGCCCGCCGCGAGTGCTGGACTCTTGCGCTTTTTCGAAGAAGACACCCCAGGAATAAAACTAAGCCCCCAACTTGTCGTAATATCCGGCATAAGCTTAGTCGTATTCGCCCTCGCAGCATACTTCCTCCTACACTGACCAGCCCGGTGATTCTTCTTAGAATACTAGTAGTCTTCAAACAATTTTCTCTGATTCATCGTAGGAACAGCTCTAGCATCAAGACCCAGCTCAGACTTGACCGTTCGCCCCAGCTCCTCAGCAAACCCAGTGAAAATGTACACCTCCTCGGGTTGGCACGCTTTGATAAACGATACCAACTGCTCGAAATCGGCATGACTGCTCAACGGGAAAACCGCGTTACGACCTCTCAATGAGAGAGCCCAGCCAGTGGCAAAAGCCCTCGCCGCCTTCCTACCAATACTCCTCTTATCGCCTGGAGTGGTGATGTAGACGCAGGGATCCTTCTCCAAGACTTCTCTCCCGTCTGGGGAGTTCGAGGCCAACCAATTCAACGAGTGGCCGCTCTTCCGATAAGCCTCGTTCACCCCATCGAGACGCGGATTAACAACGACAGGTAGGTGAGTGTAGACGTTGAAGAGGCGGACCATCTCTTGCGCCTTGCCAGCAGCGTAGACGTGTAGACACGGAATGCAACCCTGTTTTATCATCTCCACGGCCCACTCAACGACGCCGGCGTAGATGGTCTCGCGAGATGGAAATCGGTAGATGGGAGAGCCGTAGGTCGCCTCGATAACGAGAACATCACACCGGTGAGGCTCGGCTGCTTTTGTCGTCAAAGTATCAACGCAGTTAATGTCTCCAGTGTACAAGATCGAAGTCGCAGGGGTGTGAACAAGAAACTGGGCAGACCCCAACATGTGTCCCGCGTTTAGCGCTCTAATCTCGACGTCATCAATGGAGACCTTGCGATTCAGGTCGATCGCAGCGAAATTGGAAATCCTATGTGTGTTAAGAGCAGTGTGAATATCTCTTGTTTCGACTGTTGATTGCTTCAGTCCCTTGTGTCCAAATCCGCGTGTATGATCGCTGTGGGCATGAGAGACGAGAACCCTAGCAGTCTGTGGAACTCTCCGAAGCGTGACGGGGTCCATCACGACTGTAACGCCGGACGTGGCGACCAATAGGCCGTCGAGCCAGGCTACCCTATCGCCGCGCGCTGGGCTTTCCCTCCGAAACCGACTCCAGCCTTTGAATCGCGTCCAAGTGCAGGAAGATGTCGCCCTTCGGCTCCCGGTTCACGATCTGAGGAATAGGACTGACAACTGTAGAACGCAGAATGACCGCTTCAGAATCAGATAGCCAGACTCCTGGTGGCTCGTGCGAGACAACCGCAAGCAGTCCCTCGTAGCCAAAATCGCGGTTAATCACCGCCAATACTCTCTTCCCCACGAGCCTCTCCAACATGTGAAAAACTGTTGGGTTTACTGAGGACATTGTGATGCAGGTCGCAACTCCGAAGGGATGGTGATTCCCTTGTTCAGTCCCTTAAAAGCAGGGCACACGGCCGAGAGAACTAGAACGCACGCGTTACGAGGGAGTCCCTTCGTCAAATCCCCTTGGTTTGGCAAGGTTAATCTTGCAGGAACGAACTCGCTACAAACAATTGACACTGAGGCCACCATGTCAAAGATACTTCCCGAGACCGAGCTGGACGATGGATTCGAAGATGAAGAGCCAGCTCCAAACATCGTGCGGATAGGCAAGAAACCAACTATGAACTACGTGGTTGCCTGCGTGACACTGTTCAATACTGGGGTCCCCGAGGTCATGGTGAGAGCTCGTGGTCAGTCGATTAACAAGGCTGTTGAGACAGTCGAGATGCTGAAAAGGGCTTTTTTCAAAAACGTCCAGATCCATACTGTAGATATCGGGACCGAAGAGGTTGCGCGAGAAGATGGTTCGATTGCAAGCCTCTCTACGATCGAGATTACTCTAGGAAACTGAGACGCGTACACACGCGGATATTCTGCGCAATCTTATTAGTGGCAGAGAGGTGAGCACGTCGCCACCAATGCCAGCTGCGAAATATCCGAAGATCGTGGTAACTCCTCCAGGCCCGAAAGCCCGAGCCTTGCTGAAAGAGGACGAGTCTCTGATCTCTCCCTCTCTCGTTAGATTCTACCCGCTCGCTGCCGACTCGGGCCAGGGATGTATTGTAAAGGATGTTGATGGAAACGAGTTTATCGATTTCAACTCCGGACTAGTCTGTCTCGCAGTAGGACATTCGCACCCGA
>VBAY01000193.1 GCA_005883085.1 Candidatus Bathyarchaeota archaeon | reverse complement strand
TCGCATTTGTCTGGTTCATGTTCTACCGCCATTACCGCCGGAACTCCTGGAACACGGCGGCTCTGAGGACCCTGCGAAGGAGGCACAGCTGGAGGCTGAGCTAAAGGTTGGACAGCATCGCTGGATTTCGGCCGCCAAGAAAGCCTCCCAGAAAGGCTTGCACGAAGATCGCGTAGTCCTGCGGAAAGCGGGAATTTCAGCGAGAACGGTGAAAGCCTCATTCTGTGAACCGGGAGAAGGCAGAGGCGCGGCTGATGCGATTCTGCAGATGGCCCGGGGACGACGTTGTCGTACGGTCGTTGTCGGCCGACAGTCGGTTTCATGGTTTCACGAGTTATTCAGCCACGATTTGTCGGAAGAACTCCTTCGCCGTGGCAAAGGGTTCTGTGTTTGGGCCGTTGAATGACCCACGGCCTGCTCCGAACAGCGAACGTTGGGGAACGTGGTCTTCGTTGGAAATTTAGAAGAGCCGAAGGAGATGGCATGAATGTTGAGTTTCTGAGGCGGTAGGCTTCCGGGAGCTGGAAACAGTTCTCGGAGTAGACAGGTTACAGGCTGCATCGTGTTTTTGAGGCGACGACCTCGTAAAGGAGATTGGTCAGACCTGTAGCCGGGTGCCACCGTAAGGCTCGCAAGAGACCTTGGATAGGAGAATGGGGCCGCCGCAGAACACGTCTACTCCACCTGTAAGGGAAGAGAACCACAGGAGGAGAAGATGAGCGAGAAGCGATACATCGGAGTCGATTTGCATCGGAAGGTGTTCACCTGCTGCATTCGTTTGGAGAACGGGAGGCCGTTTCTGAGCGAATGGCGGTTGGAGCAGGTGCCGCAGTTCGTGAAGAAGCTACGAGCGACGGACGAGGTGGCGGTGGAAGTTACCAGCAACACGCGGTTGTTCTATGAAGCCGTGGCGCCGCACGTGGCCCGTGTCGTGGTGGTGGACCCGCACCAGTTCCGGGTGATCAGCCAGTCGGTGAAGAAGACCGACCCCAACGATGCGCGGAACCTGGCGCTGTATTTAGCGAAGGGGCTTTTGCCGGAGGTGCGCATGAAAGAAAAGCAGCAAGCGCAAGTGGCCAGCCTGACGCAGACGCGCGACCGCCTGGTGAAGTTGCGCACGGCGCTGAAGAACAAGGTGAACAATCTGCTCTCGGCCCGCGGGATCGCGCTGGAGAAGGAAGAACTTTCAGGTGAAAAAGGACTGACCCGGGTGCTGGCGATGGAGGTGGAAGAACTCACGCGTTTCGAGCTGCAAGTGCTCGTGGAACAGATTCGCAGCCTGAACCACAGCATCGCGGAGTTGGAGAAGGTCATCGATCGGGAAGGCCAGAAATTGAAGGGGCATGGGAATCTCACGAGCATCAAGGGGATCGGGTCGCTGGGCGCCAGCATTCTGCTGTCGGTGATCGGCGACCTACGGGATTTTTCTGACGAGGGCAGGCTGGCGTCTTATTTCGGGATCGTGCCCCGCGTGCACAACTCCCATGAGACGGAGCACTCCGGGCACATCACCAAACGGGGCAGCAAGCTGGGCCGCACGGCGCTGGTGCAATGCGCACTCATCGCCAAACGCTACAGTCCCTACCTGGCAAACTACTACGAGCGCATCCGCAGCCGGCGCGGAACCGGTCGCGCCATCATCGCCCTGGCCAGGAAACTTCTTGGAATTATCTATCGCACGCTGAAAAACAACTGGGTATTCGAGGATTTTCCCAATTTCGCTTTGCGGGAAGCTACAGCGTGAAAAGGACTTCCGTAACAACGGAGTAGACAAACATCATAGGAGACATCCATGAAGCGACTAAGGTTGAACGCTGTTTCACCGACAAGGGATGACGCCACGTCAGGGCAGAAGAGTCCGCGAAAGAAACCATTAACGAGAACTGTGTGGATGGCGCCGGCGCTGGGTGTTGCCCTCGCGGCGGTGATGCTAGCTCTCTTCTCGATTGTGGATCTGTCACACGGCCAAACACTCAGCACTACCACGGTTCAGAGCACCGGCGCATCGACACTTCAAACCGTTGCCCAGTTCAGCCAGGCTCTGATGAGCCTCCTGCCTGAGCTCCCTATCGACCCCACAACCGATCCGCCCGGAAACTTTACGAACGCAATCCCCCGGGACTTCGACCCGGGCAAAACAAATCTTGTCCAGGCGAGTTGGCTCAGTGGAATCGGCTGCCCGACAGGCGCTACGATCGCGCTTCCGAACGCGGATTTTACCGGCGTTGGCGGCTTCACGACTTATACCGATCCCGCGTGCTTAACCGGCAGTGATCCGAAGAACCAGCGGAATCAGGGTCTCCTGCTCGTGAAGACCGGCCCGAACGTAAATTTTGCTGCAGCGACCGCCGAGCTCATCAACGTCAAGGGCATTACGCTTACGGAGCTCGGCTACGATATCAGGAAGTTCGGCCTCGGCACGTACAGCGGTCCCCAAGGATCACATTGCGGCGCAGGCGCGCCTAGGTTCAATATCCTCACCACCACCAATTCCTACTTCCTCGGCTGCAGCTCGCCTCCGCGTGACCTCGAAAACGATGGAGACGGCTGGATCAGGCTCCGCTGGGGCCTCGGAGGCGTGGTGACTGCGTACTGCACTACTTGTGCTCCGCCGTTCACACTCCAACCGGTCATGGGCACGATCCAGAGGATTCAGATCGTTTTTGACGAAGGGTATTTGACGCCAGTGGCGTTTCCACCACCTATCAACACAGGAGGGGGGCCCGACGAGTTCGGCGCTGCAATCCTCGACAACATCGACGTGAACGGAACCCTCGTGGGGCGCGGTCCGGTGACAGCCAACTAGTCCC
>VBAY01000203.1 GCA_005883085.1 Candidatus Bathyarchaeota archaeon | reverse complement strand
TTTCGTACTTAAATTTCGTATAACCCGAGATACTACGCCAAAAATTACCCTAGAGGATTTAAGGGATCGAAGCTCTCCCTTACTCGGGTTTGCCCAAGACTAGAATAATCTTCTCCTCGGACTTTCACGGAAGCGATGTAGTTTGGAGAAAGTTCCTGAACTCCGCCTCGATGTTCAACGCGAACGTCTTGTTGATGGGAGGAGACATGACGAGTAAAGTGATGGTTCCCATCGTGAGGGAGCCTGAAGGAGGTTACACCGCTAACTTTCTAGGCAAACAGGTGAAGATTTCGGAGGAAGGCCTTTCCGACCTCAAGAAGCAAATTCGCCAGCATTGTTACCTCCCCTATGTTTGCTCTAAGGCTGAGGTCGAAAAGCTAAGCCGGGATCCGGAGTACGTAGAGAAGGTCTTCGAGGACCTGGAAGTAGAGATGGTAAAAGACTGGCTGTCACTAATCCCAAAAAAAGCCCCCGATGCAAAAGTAATCATACACCCGGGGAACGACGACAAGTTCGTTCTCGACGACCTTCTAAAGAGTTCCCCAAACGTTGTCTTTGCGGAGGAGACGGTCGTACATTTCGATGATCTCCATGAAGCGGCATGCGTTGGTTGGTCGAACCCAACCCCTTGGCAAAGCCCGCGGGAATGCACCGAGGAGCAGCTTTTGGAGAAGTTAGAGGAGACCGTGTCACAGTTGAAGTCAATCGAGACGTCGTGCTTCTGCTTCCATGTGCCCCCTTACAATTCCACCATTGACATGGCTCCGAAACTTGACGCGACTCTCCGGCCGGTCTACGAAGGAGGGAGACCAGCGTTTATTCCGGTAGGATCAACCTCGGTTCGGAAGGTCATAGAGAAATATCAACCCCTGCTGGGGCTTCATGGCCACATACATGAAAGCCCTGGCCTAGTGAAGATCGGAAAGACACAATGCATTAACCCGGGAAGCGAGTACTCCGAAGGCATTCTCAGGGCATACATCATCGAGTTAGAAGGTGGAAAAACTAAGCGGCTTCAACGACTTGAGGGGTAGCTTCTTTGACCCTAACTTCTGAAATCAAGGACTGGACGTAGTCTCTAAACCTCTGGGGATCCGCATTCGTCCGAGAGATGGGAAGATCGATATATTCGCCCTTCAATGACCGGTAGAGTCTCAAGTTCGGCTTGCCAAGCTGATCCAACACCAACGACACTAGACGAAAGCTTCTCCAAGATCCGGTTTGTGTTTCCTTTGACCCCTTGATCACTCTAAAAGAGATGTCGTCGAAGAGAATCTCGATGTGAGACCGCTTGACGTAGATCAATCTACCCACAAGAAATCCGAGCGGAAACGCAGCACCAAGGAATAAGATCTTCAAGGGTCCACCAGTGACGTGGTAGTTTGCGAGAATCGCGTTAATTACGAGGGCCCAGAGCAAGACGAACGGCATGCTATAGGAAGCCAATACGGGTATCTGAATCTTGGTTAGCTTACCCAACGCCTGTTGGACCCCAGAGCTTTCCTCAACTTCAGCTGCTTCCCAATGCTTCTTCCTACTTGATTATTGCTGAACACGATCTGCTTCGATGTGGTGCTGGCAACGGCGAGTCCGAGTTCCTTTCTATCATACCGAGATACGAAGGATACGATCTGCGGTGATAAGGCCCTATTCGATAAGACAACCAACCAAGCCCACTTCAACACATCCCGGTCGATAACCTTTATCACAGTATCCATCCGCACACGAAGTCTTTCCGTCGAAAGAAGATTCTTCCCTTCATCGACACAGAAGAGTGACACGGGATAATTGGGAAGCACTGTCCAGGCGAAAAATCGAGATAGGAATAGGCCCTTGTTTCTTGTATTTCCCTTCGCGTAGATTGCGAAAGTCGTGTCATCAACTTTGTAATCTCTGAAGAACTCTGACAGATCAGCAATGAGACGCGATCCTCCGTGCAAAAGATTTGATTCAAAAGCGTCGACCGCTGAAGTCTCCTCAGACAACGAAATACTCCGGCAACCAGGAGATACACGATGGAATTAAGACAATCGGCTGAATCAAGCTTAGCAGGTCATCGAGTCGAGGCGTCGGAAATGAGAGAACCCGGGAGCGTAAGGCTCCCGGACATTGCCACTATTCTGGAGGTATTTGGGCGAAGATGGTCGAGTAGTTTATGCCCCGTCTCATTCTATGCACGTAGTATACGACGATGGCTAGTATGGCGACCACGATACTAAAGATCACGGCCGAGATATCGCTGAGCAGCGTTGAGGACGCCCAGTTTACCTGTGAAAGCGCGAAGTCAGAGCCCTGCGGCCAGACGAACTCGTAGTCAACGAACAGATTTGCCCCAAAGCCCGCCAGTCCTAAAATGAGCATCCCCCACTTTCCACCTGGTTTGTAAGGTGCAGTGTCAAAAATTTGACGCTTACTTGCTCGAAGCGGTAGTATCACAAGCGACAGGGTAAATAATGTGAAGAAGAATGAGTCGTAAAAGTCGGTTATTTGTACTCCACCGCCGCTGCCGAGTATGGCTGCAATCGCGGCATTCTTCCCAGGGTTGAACGTACCCCCGGGGTCAAGTACCGCAGACTCCGAGAAACACCCCAGAAGAGCAACTATCCCGACAATGATCACGGCGTTGATCGGTGAATGGAAACGGTCGTTGACATTCGCCAAGGGCGCTGGCAAGACTCGGTCGAAAGACATGGCGAACAAGATCCTCGAAGCTGTGAGAATGAATGGCGGAATGTCGTTTGCGACCCAAAACACTCCAAAAACGACCAACAGTACGTTAGCAGATCCAAGATTGATACCGCTGCCAGCAAGTCCCGCGACCGTGGTAGTCCACAACTTTACGGTTGGCAGACCTAC
>VBAY01000202.1 GCA_005883085.1 Candidatus Bathyarchaeota archaeon | reverse complement strand
TGGAAAGAGTACCAGGGTCTTCTGGAGCGTTTCTTTGATGAGGAAGACTATCTTCCTGCCTTTGAGGTGTCGGAAAGGATCACAAATCTATTCCTAATTGCGCCTAAGAAGGTCGCAGATCTCTCGCGGAGATACCACAAATCACAGTTGAAGATCCTTGAAGGGAAACGCGACGAGAACAGCTCGTTACTCAGAGGAACCATTGCTGCGCGGCTCGCTATTCTGGATGATGCATACGCGGATGAGGCTGGCGCGAAATTCAAAGACTTAGCCGCCATAGAACCGGACATGAAACGCTCGGTCATCATAAGCTATGCCAGGTCATCCAACGACCACGACGGGCTCATCGATCGGTACAAGAAGAGCACCACGGACGAGGACCGCCTCAGGTACTTGGAGGGACTCGCCAGCTTCAAACGGCCGGACTTGGTGAGAAAGGTTCAGGAGTTCGCCATGGCGGGCAACGTGAAGCGCCAGGATATCGGACGAGGACTGCTCCAATTTGCTACCTCGAACCCGGATGCGCATGCTGTAACCTGGGAGTGGTTTAGAGACAACATTGGGAAGCTGGACAAGATGTACGAGGGAACAGCGACCCTCTCGGCATACATGCGCGCCTACATATCGATCATTGGCGTCGGCCGGGTCGGTGAAATCGAGAAACTATTCAGTGAACACAAACTGGCGGGAGCCGACGCAACCCTTGAAAGGTTGAAAGTTCACGATCGACTGGCCAATGAGATAACAAAGGCTTAGACCTAAAACGGCTCAGAATGAGACACGCTCGAAAGGTTAGAGCGCCGCAAGCCTATACTCACATGGGGTTTGATAACAGCCTCCGTCGGTCTTGAGGAGGCACGCCGAAAGAACGGGTTGATGCGCTATGCCCGTACTCTATCTAACAGAATCAGTGGCCAGTGAACCCGCCGAAAAGAGAAGAGGTTCTACGACTTGCCGGTCTTGTAGAGATCGGTGAGAAGTTGGATGACTTCTCGATGGTTTTTCAGGTTGAACTTTGCATAGGATTTCGAAAGTCCTACCTTGATCGAATAGGCCTGATCTGGAATCGCCTCGAAGAGATCTTCGTCAGCCCAATCGTCGCCCATGGCTAGAACGAAGTCGAAGGCGGTCTCGGAGAGGAGCAGTTTCGCGGCCATACCCTTGTTTATTCCAACGTTTCTCACCTCGATTGACTTACTGCCCTGCAGTACCTGGAGCTCAGTGTTTTCAGTGAAATAGGACAATTCGTCCGCAAGCTCTTTTGATCGCACGTATGCAAGTTCCGGGTCTGCTGCTCGGAAATGCCAGACGAGGGAGAACTCCTTTTCCTCCAAGAAAGATCCTGGCAGTCGGTCTTCATACCCTCTAAGAGTAGGTCGGACTTTCTCTTTCCAGTTGCTTTCCACTTTTATCGTTGGGACCCAGTCCTTGCCTTTTTGTCTGATCCAGGCTCCATGCTCAGCAACGATTCCTAGATCGAGGGTGCCAAACCAGTCCTGCAAGAGGCTTCGATTGCGTCCGCTGATTATTACCAGATTGTTTCGCGGATCCTCTGAGAGTGCATTGAGGACGGCTAGCAAGGTCTTTTCAGGGACTGCTGTTTCGGGACGTGCCTTGAATGGCGATAGCGTCCCGTCGTAATCTAGAAAGAGTATCCTGCTACGTGAGCTGTCATAATCTCTAATCATCTTCTCTCTAGTCGCGGCGTCAAGTAGTTTGGCACTGAACTTCTCTTGTTGTTGTTTGATCGAGTGTAGTTTGCCCATGAAATCCTGGCCCCATTTGATGACATCGTAGCGCTCCAGTCTGGTCTGCATTGCTTGGTTGCGGCGTACTTGCTCATCCTCAGGCATCTCAAGGGCGGTCTTGATGGCGTCTACTATTTCTGAGGTGTCGTTGGGGTTTATGATGAGTGCCTCGCCAAGTTCCCTGGAGGCTCCTGTCATCTCGCTGAGTATCAGAACTCCTTTCTGGTCGGTCTTTGATGCGATGTATTCTTTGGCGACTAGGTTCATCCCGTCTCGTAGAGGGGTTACTAGCGCGACGTCGCTGATTGCAAAGAGGCTTAGCAGTTGATTGTAGGGCAGGAACCTGTACCGGTATACTATCGGGGTCCAGTCGATAGTCCCGAACTTTCCAT
>VBAY01000201.1 GCA_005883085.1 Candidatus Bathyarchaeota archaeon | reverse complement strand
TTAGAGGTTTATATGTTCAAAATAATGAGCAGTTGTTCAGTAAAATGAACTACACAACGGTCACGCTGAAAGTGCTAGAGTATCTGGCCCGTGACCCAGCTGGCGCCCATCATGTCAGGGAAGTAGCAGAGGAGGCCGGTGTAAGTGTAGGGGCGGCCAGCATTACCCTGAGAGCGCTGCAGGGGCAGCGCCTGGCGAAAGCGGATGAGAGGGGCGGGTCGAAATTCTACAGTATCGATCTCTCGAACCCTGCGGCGAGGGAGTTCAAGATTCTATTCAACATCCTCGGTCTGAAAAACCTGGTAGATGCTCTCAAGGGGTATGCTGAACGCGTTGTTCTCTTCGGCAGTAGTGCCGAAGGGACGGATGAGAAGGACAGCGACATTGACCTCTACATTCTAGCTCAGGACCGACCCGCGGTGAAGGAGGTTCTGAGACGGTTTCAGAAGAAGCTCGACAGGAACCTCTCTCCCATAATAGTCGATGCGGAGGGGCAGATGCGGCTTAGGAGAGGGGACAGGCCACTGTTCGAAGAAATATCTCGAGGTAAGGTTCTCTGGCAACGAGAGTAGACTCGGCCATCAGCAGACTCCTACGTGAGCGAAAGATCACCTTACGCAGATCTACTAGAGGAATGGTGCAGAAGGAGTTGCGGGAAGCAGAATCCGATCTGGCTGCAGCTAGGGAGTCGCTAAGGGCCCAAGATGACAAGTGGGCTACGATTCAGGCGTACTATTCCATCTTTCACGCTGCAAGGGCTCTCTTGTACACCAAAGGTTACGACGAGCGAGGCCATAGAGCGCTCTTGGCTGCAGTTCGCGTCCTTTACTCGAAGGAGGTGCCGACTGAGCTACTGGACGCCTTTGAAGATGCCATTGGTTTGCGAGAAGCTGCAGACTATGGGTCGGTCTATGCTGGGGAAGGGGCTGGAGCGGTCACAGAAACAGCACGCGAGTTCCTCGCCGTGGCTAAAAGGGTCATGGGAAAATCTCTTTCCGACTTGAGGGGTGCGTTCAAGAGTCAGGAGAAGCTTGTCAGGGAAGGAATTCGCGAGCTGGATCGCGGGCATAGGAAGGAAGCAAGACGCTGAAAGAAAACACTGGTGAAGACGCAGGGCGCGTTAGACAAGGGTTGCGGGGATGGATGCTGACTTGTTCAGACCTCCCGGGCGCCCTTCCGCGAACTCGATGAATGCTGCCAGATAGCTTTCCATTACGGTTTTGAACTCTACTTCGCTAACGTTCTCTTTCAGAGAGAGCGCTAGCTGGTGGAAGTAGTCGTACGATCTTGTTGCCTCTTCGGGTAGGGCGGATAGGAGTTCCTGGTTGGCCTTTTTTGCCTTGTCTCCTGTGTCGGGTATCTTGTTCCTTTCCATCTCCGCTATGCAGACACTGTTCATCGCGATGATCATGGCGTTCTTCCATCGTTTCCGCCTGGTTCGGAGGGCCCAAGCGGGCTTCGAACGTACAAGTGTCTGGATCGATTCCCGGGTCGGCTCGACCCAGGCCACCTTGGCTTTTTCAAGCACGAAGCGGGCGAGGTCGTCGGTGAGTACTTCTGACAAGTTGAGCATTGATCTGATGAGAGTCTTGCTCTGGTAGCTTCTTCTGGAGTAGCTCTTGTCTGTCTTGTATTTCGCCTCGAAGTCTTTGATGATCTCCAGGTTTTCGGAAGGTTGGTTGGTTTCTCTCCTGTAGATGTGTGCCATCTCGTGAACGAGTATGTTGTCGAGTCCACCGAACCATTTTGTGTCCACATACTGGGGTTTGACGAGGATTACGGATCCTCCTTCAGCGGGATAGGCGGTGGCGGCTGACTGGAGGCGTGGGTCCAAGGCCACCCACAGTGGATCATCGCGTATTTCGCAGCCTGCTTCTTTCATCATTCCCATAGCTTTTCGTGCGGATTGTTCCACCCTGGCGGGTAGTCTCTTGCAGTTTTCGAATATTCCGAAGGCTATGGCGGCTGCTCCTATTGGCATGATCAATCTGAATGTTCCCAAGAGAGGGTTGTGGGGGAAACTTTGCCCCACGATGTCTTCGACGAGCGGAAGGTCGAAGATGAACGAGATTACGAGGCCGGCTAGGAAGAGGGTTGCTCCGACCCGTACAATTCTCGGCCGAGTTTCAGGGTCCTTTCGTTTCTTGTAGAGAACGCGTTCCCACTCTCCAACGATGATCAGGTAGACGAATCCGCCAGACAATATCAGGAATGGAACTTGGCCGTACCATTCGGAGGATAGACCGAGCACGTGGACCGTAGGGTGTGAGATGCTTCCGGCAAGGAATGCCGCCAAGGCAATCCTTAGTCTAAGCCATCCCTTGAAGGTGACCGGGTACATTCCCCATCATTCCATTATGGCCTCTAGTTATCCGGGAACAAATTCCTTTTTCGAAAAATAAGCATTCTTTTCTCGACCCCCGGGGGTGGTCTTTTTTCCCGCGCCCCGCCCTTCGTGAAACGCTGGGAATCCCACGTTCACGGTCCCTTGCCGTACCCTCCTTCCTTCGTGACGGGTCTAGCGCCCAAGGAGCCCAGCTGGGACCCTACGCCCGTTCGCTGAACAGGTCTATACCGCCCTTCGAGTCAAACCGGATATTGAAACTGTACCTCCTTCCCCCATTCGAAGCCGTGCATTCTCGTCCT
>VBAY01000200.1 GCA_005883085.1 Candidatus Bathyarchaeota archaeon | reverse complement strand
TTACGGGATTATACGATCGAATATTTCGCGGTGCCAGACACCCTTCTCAACAGGCTACGCGGGCATGGTGCCAGTGGTGGGGAGGGGCGGTCTGGTCCAGCAGCAGCCTCCTCAGATCCAAGCGATTGTCTGTGGTAAGTGTGGTGCGCGGAGTGTGGCTGGGACTAGGTTCTGCGGGTCCTGCGGCAAACCTTTCTAGACGATATCCTAGCTCTGCTTCGGTCTTCCGTAATCTTTTGGGCGGGACTGGTCGGCCTGCTCGATCACTCTGAGTGCTCTGGCGAGAAGCGCTTGCTCTTCCATGTCCGGTGACAATAGTATCATCCAGTGAACTATCTCTTTTTCATGGCATAATCCGCAGAGGTAGAGGTTGGAGCCGTCGGCTTTGACGACGTCTTCGAGGTCTCTCCTACACTCTGCGCAGATCATACTAGAACGTAATTGGCTGTCGGGGATAAGTGGAGTAGAGCGAGGAGAAAGCCTGACGGACTCGCCGCTTTGTATCATTGTAAAGAGAAAAAGGGGGTTTGTGAATGGTTTCTGGTCGTGGTTTGTCTTAGAGCTTTACGCAACGGCCTAGGAGTATGTCATTGCTGACTGGCTGGCCGCGTCCGTCGAGGAATGTGAGGAATATCCATGGGTTTCCTCCTACTCCTCCGAGTGGCGGTTGTTTGGCGAACTGAATTGTTTGTCCTGCTGGGATGAGTACTATGTTTACGCTGGTGGGTTGAGTGTTCTGGTGGGGTCCACCGACCGGGTTGTCGTTGTTGGTGAAGATTATGTTGGCGTTGATTCCGGTGAGTGACATTTGTCCGCTGAGGCTTATGGTTGAGCCGTGGTTGTCGCAGCTTCCGGCTGAGACTTGAGCTGTGGCGGTTGCTGGGATGGATAGGTCAACGTTTGCGTTGAAGAGTCCTTGGACGCAGCGTCCGAGGAGGATTGTGCTGGACAATGGATTGTTGTGGTTGTCGACGAACTGGATTGAGATGAATGGATTTCCGCCGGTTCCGCCTAGGACTGGTTGTTTGGGTATTGTCACGCTTTGTCCCGCAGGAATTACTACTGCGCTGGCGGTGGATTCGACGGTGAAGGTGTGGGTTCCGGCTAGGTTGTTTTCGAAGAGGAGTTGGAAGCCGAGTCCTCCGACGGTCATTGCTCCTTGAAGGGTTATTTGTGGTCCGGGGGAGTTGTCGCAGCCGGATGTGGTCATGGAGGTCTGTACGTGTACAGGTGTCTGGAACGTTGTGCTGGCTGTTGTTGTTGCGTGGGCGACGCTGGTTAGGCCGAGGACGGCTAGCACCAATGCCGCCATTGTTGTCTTCTTCAACATGTTTTTCGAAAAGGGCCTGCCTTGGATTTTCCTATTTCATTCAACAGTTTTGAACGGCCCGAAAGATTGAGGGAGATGAAGAGAGATCTCTGAGGCTTGCCGCAGATATTCCAACATATCTGCGTTAGGAATACTTAGGGCATGCTTGTCGGGTCCCATGAATTGCGGAAGTTCTCGTCCAGTAAGTCGAGTATTCGCATGTCCTCTGTTGTGAGGTTGTAGTCGAAGACTTGGCCGTTCTCCTTAATTCTCTGTTCCCTGACTGATTTGGGGATGGTTACGAGGTTGTGTTGGAGGCTCCAGCGTATCAACACCTGAGCCGGGGTCTTGTCGTGTTTCTTAGCGATCTGTTGGATTTTTGGATGGTTGAGCTTTTCGCCCTGTGTCAGTGGACTGTATGCTTCGAGCTGGATCTTGTTCTTCTCACAGTACTCTAGGAGTTGTTTCTGGTAGAGGAACGGGCTGAACTCCACCTGATTCACCATCGGGACGATATCCGATTGTTCCAACAGCTCTGTTAGGTGCTGGATTGTGTAGTTGCTGACACCGATCGAACGGCATTTTCCATCTTTCAACAATTGGACTAGAGCTTTCCAGCTCTTGTCTCTGGTTTCTTGTACCGGCCAGTGGATGAGATAGAGATCGAGATATTTCAGTCCGAGCCGTTTCAGGCTCGCGTCGCAGGCCTTCAACGCTGTCTCGTATCCCTGGTCGCTGTTCCAGAGCTTTGTTGTTATGAACACGTCTTCTCGCTTGACGCCGCTGTTTCGGAGTGCGCTGCCAACGTCGGATTCGTTGTTGTAGATTCGCGCGGTGTCAATGTGTCGATATCCTACCTTCAATGCGTATTCTACTGCTTTCTGGGTTGCTTGTCCTGGTGGCGACTGGTATACTCCGAGGCCGAGGCGCGGAATCAT
Source organism: Candidatus Bathyarchaeota archaeon (assembly GCA_005883085.1). GTDB lineage: Archaea > Thermoproteota > Bathyarchaeia > 40CM-2-53-6 > 40CM-2-53-6 > 40CM-2-53-6. The sequence continues at coordinate 1,710 of VBAY01000200.1, read as the reverse complement.
GACTCCATTGTTGAGCTTCACAACCGGTTCGACCGTAGTCTGCATAGGCAAATTCCGTGTTTGGCTGTGATTCTGGGCGAGATAGGCTGATCAGGGTACAATCCAGGCTTGGATGGCTAGGCGATTCTAGGGGTCTTGCTGAACGATTAGAGGGAGAATAAGCGACCTCCTCCCATTTCCGAGATCAGGGCTGATAATAGGCGATTTCACAATCTTCTTGCCTCCTTAAGCACCGCTCTCTCGCACAATGGCTCTGCAAAAGTTATAGGAATTTCTTGTCGAGATGCTCTTCCTGTCTGGGTGGAATTCCGGGCTGGTTTTTTCGAGACGGGTGCATTATCAGCTTGTCTTGCGTTTTGCGATGTCCGTGTTTTCCCTTGGGATCAGCGTGGAAATCCCGGTTCTAGAAATCACGAGCTTGGAATCGCGATCTGGGCTGAAAGTGGGCTTGTCTGGGATACTAGGCTTTGCGTGGAACGAATCTCGTCATGTCAATAGCCGATGCGCCTTTCCCACTGCAAACGTCCTTGTGAATCTTCTCATAAAAGAAGCGATCAAAGGTTTCTCCACACTTGTTGCAGGTCACCTTTCGAGACTGGTGAGTGGACTTGAAGGGGGACTTCTTCATAGGAGCGTTGCCCATTATCAGTCAACTTATTCATAGACCGGGTCTCCTCTAAAATCTTCTTCTAGCTCACTGTGGTCGACGACGAGCTGTGGGAATAAAGCCGGGTTGCTAAGGTTGAACGGTAATGACTACATTTCCGGTTTTTTGGCCCGACTCGACAAACCGGTTGGCTTCAACAATTTGTTCTAACGGATAGCGTCTATCTATTACCGACCTTATCTTTCCCGTCTCCGCAAGTTCTTTGAGGAAAACCAGATCTTCCGCATGATACGATATCATTCCGCCGATTATTCTCTTGCTACTTGTCATTGAAGTCCAAAGCCCTCGAACCTGCTGTGACAGCCCAGGGTTACCCAAGAGATAGACTCCCTTCTTCTTTAGAGACTTCACGCAAGCTGAGAACGAACTCTTGCCTACCACGTCAAAAATAACATCGTAGGTCTCCCCGTTTTTGGAGAAGTCCTCTCGGGTATAATCGATGACGTAGTCAGCACCGATGGAACGCAGCATATCTAGCTTCCAAGCCGTGTCGACGCCGGTTACTTCTGCTCCGAAGGATTTGGCAAGCTGTACCGCAATAGTGCCTACTGTTCCACCTGCCCCTATGACCAAGACCCGTTGTCCGGTCTGGATATTGGCTTTGCTGAGAAGGTGTAGCGCGTGAAGCCCGCCGACGGGCAGGGTGGCGGTTTCCTCGTAACTCATATTGGCCGGCTTTATGGCGATGAGCCCTTTCTCAGGCAAACAGATGTACTCGGCCCAAGCACCAAGACGAAGACCGGTCGCCGCGAATACTGGGTCACCCTTCTTGTACCGTCCTACACCGGGTCCTACAGATTCGATTTCCCCGGCTAGCTCTTGCCCCAGTATCTTCTTTCTTGGCCGCCTGAGACCGAAGCCTATTCGCACCATGAGCTGCCAAGCTAACGGGAGATGGAGGCCTCGGAATTCGCAGTCCCCTGTTGTCACTGTTGTCGCGTGGACTCTTACAAGCACTTCATTGTCCTTGGGAGTAGGTTTCTCAACTTCTTTGAACTGAAGGACGTCTGGAGGCCCGTATCTTGGGCAGACAATCGCTCTCA
>VBAY01000207.1 GCA_005883085.1 Candidatus Bathyarchaeota archaeon | reverse complement strand
AACCGAAATCGAACTCAATTGATGACTAGTCCGGTCTGCGCGTCTTGCGGCCAGCGGATCGCCCCGGGCAGCCGCTTCTGTGGCCGGTGCGGGGCCCCAGTAAGCTTCCAACCTATGACCACTCAGCCTCTAGGCCAAATGGCCAACTGGAATACTCCATTCAGAGGAACACAGTATATCGTTGACCAGAAAATACTCGCCATCCGCGACACGTTCGGGATCAAGGATACAAGCGGAAACATGCTCGCCTACGTTAAACAACAACTCGTAAGTTTCGGGCCAAAGTTCTGGTACGAGGGAACGGACGGCACACGCCTAGGCGAAATTCACGGGAAAGTTCTCGCCATCAGACCCACGTTCGAGATATACAACGCACATAACCAATTGCAAGCCGTCATCAAGAAGAAAATCCTCCAACTGATCGGTTCCCAGTGGTGGATGGAAAACTCCTCGGGACAGGAGATCGCGAAAGTCCATGGAAACATCTTGGAACATGACTACAAGGTCCAAGCCCCGGACGGAACGCAGTTAGCGCAGATTCACAAGAAATGGGTCAGTGTGCGCGACTCGTACTGCGTCGAGATTCAGAACCCATCATTCGACCCCTATCTAGTCCTCTCCTACGCCATATCCATGGATCACACCGAAAAGAAAGAGAACCATCACTCCGGCCTCAGCCCATTCTAGCCAAGTCTGAGAGCCTAATCGAAGCATAGCGGAAGAGTATTCTACCAAGACCCGATCTTCGAGTCCCGAAAGACTCGATGGACGAGGGCAACAGTACAGCATTAGGGGGAATTGACCAATGCGCCCCAAGATTCTAGCTGAATACTCTCTCCTCATCGCTTGGGCCATAATCTCGATCGTAGTAGTCTTGACCCTTCACCAATCCAACTACACAGTCGCCTTCCTCACTTTTGGAGCGGTAGTAGCAGCAGCTCTCTTGATTGCCTGGGCAGCGGAAGCCTCGGAGTTCTCGATCAGCAAGGGACTAGCACTCGCCATTGTCGCGATTGTTCAGACTATCCCAGAATATTTCGTGGAGGGAACCATAGCATGGAAAGCGGGCAAAGACCCGTTGAACTGCACTATCGATTGCTGGATCCCAAACGTGATCGCCAACTTCACAGGAGCAAACAGACTGCTGACCGGACTCGGATGGCCATTGATAATGTTCACAGTCGTGATTCAGAAAAGAAGGACTGGCCTGAAAGGTCCTACCAGCATAGCTCTGCGGAGAGAGCAAAGCGTCGAGCTTGTGTTCATGCTAGGATCCTCGCTCTACTATCTATTTGTCATGCTGCGTGGCGAATTGTCAATTCTGGATTCACTAATCCTCGGGGTTACCTTCGTGGGATACATGTGGCTACTCTTCCGATTGCCAACGGAGAAGGAAGGGCCGGGAGAGGTTCTTGAAGGGCCGCCCCGCGCGTTGATGAAAGTAAAGTCTGTTGCACGAAGACTCGCCCTGATCGTCGGACTATTCGTCTTTGCAGCCCTGACCTTCGTCTTCGTCACCGACGCCTTCGTCGAATCCATCAGAACCATCGCAGTTTCCTTCCTCATCCCCTTTCTTGGCTCTGGAGCTGTGTTCTTCTCAATCCAGTGGATAGCGCCAGTGCTCTCAGAATTCCCCGAGAAAGTCTCGGCATTCAACTGGGCCAGGACAATACGGTTAGCTCCGACAGCACTACTCAATTTCATGTCTTCATCCGTCAACGAATTGACTGCTCTGGTGGCGCTGATACCCATAGTGTTCGTGATCAGCTCAGGTAGCGTAACGGGGACAATTCCGATCGGCCAGCATGACGTCGAGATCTTTTTGACGATGGCTCAATCGCTCTACGCTTGCGCGGCACTTCTCGACCTCGAATACAATGTGTCAAACGCAACCGTTCTCTTTGGTCTCTGGGCGGTTTCAACGGCGATCGTCGAGGTTAGATTGGCGGTTGGAATTGTCTTCCTGATCCTTGCCGCAGCAGAAGTGATCGTGCAACGAAAGAAGATTATCGCCTTCTCCGCCTTCCGCGAGACACTTAGGGACAAGATCTTTCGAAGTTCAAACGACAGCATATGACGCGACAATTGCCATTAAGGGGGCTGGTCGCCAATGAGAGATGAGGAGTAGCGGAAGTCAGCGAATGGGACGGTACTTTAGAGTGTCAGCCTTCTGTCGTTCCCGATCCTTCTCGGCAACCTGTTCCGCCAACTGCCTCTCGATCCTACGCTCCTTCTCTATCGGAATGAGCTCATTCATCTTTTCTACCAACCGCTCTGCCTCCACATGTTCGAGCGGAATGTGAATATCCCTACGATGTGGAATCCTGATGTTCACCTTTCCGGAAGATTCGACAGTTACTTTCTCGATCTCCCACAAGTGCACGTCCAACGGAATGACAGTCTGAAACATCCAGCCAATAGTATCCCTCAGGGCCGGCCTGGCCTCTGCCAGTTTCTCAATCTCAGCACGCGCACCGTCCTTCAAGTCGACCTTAAGCAAGTCAGATTGAAGCCTCACCTGAAAGTGAGGCTTGTCAAGCAAGAACACAGCAGGCTTATCCGGCAAACCCGAACCCTCTGTTCCAGCCCAAGAGTTGGTTCGTATTTATTCTTATCAACCGGTCTTTCCCTGCGATATAACCCAGGTCCTTGACATTATTTCGAGCCAGTGGCGCCAGACAGGACTCTGCCAGTCGAACTCCAAATGGCTCGGATAGTTAGCCGCCTTAACGATCGGGTCCCGCCCGCATCCTTGAGAGCCTTTAGAACCATGACATCGTTTTCGCTAAGTTCCACTTGCATTGTTCTCCCGAGGCTAGAAACTCTGGTCCCGGTCCACCCGCTATATTTGATTTGAAATATCGTT
>VBAY01000206.1 GCA_005883085.1 Candidatus Bathyarchaeota archaeon | reverse complement strand
CTCCCTTCTGGGATGTGGAATAGTAGTAGCTGTTGTCGTTTCCAACTCCGGGGTTGGCCTCGACCGTTTCAAGCACACCGCTGACAATGTCGACAGAACTACTGCCCAGTCCATTGGTGTTTCCACAGCTCCAGCCTTGGGGAAGAGACGTGCATGCGCCAAAGTTTCCCGAGAGCACTGCTGATACCGTTATGGTTGAAGTGCTCGTGGCCGTCTGTTGTGGAGAAGACGAGTCCTTTGCTGTCTCGGTCACTGTGAAAGCTTGAGCTGTGGTATAAGTGTGGGTTGTAGATGCGCCGCTGCCAGTAGAACCGTCTCCGAAGTTCCAAGAGATCGTATAAGGCCCCGTTCCACCTGTGGTCGTTGAAAGGAAGGTCGCAGGCAAGTTGACAACAGGGTTTGACGAGACAGTGAAGGTTGTGGCGAGCGGCAAGGCGGTAACAACGGTTACTGGGTTGGAGCTGGTCGCTGTCTGTTGTGATGTGGACGAATCTTTCGCAGTCTCTGTCACGGTGAAGGACTGAGCACTTGTGTACGTATGGGTAACAACGGTTCCGGTTGCCGTTGAACCGTCACCGAAGATCCAGCTGACGGTGTATAGTGGTACCCCACCTATGGGTAGGGCGGTGAACGTTACTAGGGAGTTCACGAGTGGACTGGTTGGAAGGAATGTGAAGCTCGTAGAGAGAGGTAGAGGGGTTGAGGCGCCGAAGAGGTCGCTCATGGTTGGATCATTGGCGGCTGCAGCCAGAGGTGTAAGACCCCAGTTTGCCTCTATCATGTGAAGAGTTGAGTACTCGTCATAGTTAGCGGCTTGTGATATGTAGCCTTGCTGGATCATTTTCCCGTATTGGAGGTTTGGCGAGGGATCATATTCGTCCCACCAGATGTAGAGTAAGGTGTGAAACGCGGAGTTGGTGAAGAGCCCGGTGGCGAGCACCGAGCCTGGTGCGGGAGAGTTGATCGTCCCGCTTCCTAAAAGTAGTTGCTGGGCATAGGCATCGCCTGACGAGACGGAGTTGTCGTGCATATTGTGGCTATCGGTAGGTGTAAGCCAGATGTAGTTGGCAGGACTCGCCGAGTTCATCTCCGAATAGATTGGATCGGATGGGTCAGTGAAGTCGGTGCTTGTTATGACACTGTTCGGGCTCTGGTAGGTACTCGCGTACTGCAATGATGGATAGTGGTCCCCGCCTCTCGGACAACCGTTCTCGCAGAATCCTTTCCACGTGAGACCGGCAGCACTCAGCTGGTCGAATATACTCGTCTGCGAAACACTGCCGCTGCCAACCCCGTCAGAAACCCCCCATGTCCCACCTGATGAAACCGCCGTATAGCAGGCGGCTGAGCAACCGCTGATGCCTTCTCCATAACTGTGATAATTGGGAATAGTCGAACTATACGGAAGCATACCCGATAGGAAAGGCGCAGTTGAAGAGCCTGTGCCCGAGCCGAAGACGCTGGAATAATCCTGGTTCTCCATCGCAAGGATGACAATATGGTCGAACTGCCCCGTGCCAGCAGCTCGCCCAGGGGGGACGGAAACTACGATCATCGCTCCAGCCATGAGGCAGATTAGTGCGAAGATGGAGAGTCTTCGAACGGCCGAAGCCGAGGCGTCCCTTGCGCCCGACCCCCATCTTTCGGTCTGTTTGTTCAACCGCAATTTTATTGGTCCCTCCAACTTCTAACCAGTAGACTAGGTACATGCAGGTGCAGATCTAACGATGATTGTTCTCTACCCATTCTCAACCTGTTTCACATCCTCGGGCAGACACACAACAGCCTGACCCGAACACTGATCGCCTTGCCGAACTAGAACCAGACTCTGTTTTGGGAGCGAGTTCTCGGCAAAATACTATAGTGTCGTACCCGGGGTATAGGCTGAGCCGAACCAGCACACGCAGATTCCCGGTTTTAGAGCCTAGTCTAGCGTGGACTCTCAGCCCCGAAAGGATGGGGAGCTGGGGTCAGCTATGATCCAGATAGGGCATCTGACCGGTATCATAGGGCAGATGGTGCGTCCCGAGACGATGATCGAGCCTCTGGAGCGGGTTGAGGCATCGTATGATAGGTGGGCGGATAGATGGCAGGGCTTCCGGGGCGTCGGCCCAATCGACAAGAAGGAGTATGTCTTGGACGAGTCCCTCTTTCGATGGGAAACCGGCCAAGCTCTAACAGATCATGTCACCCTTCTCAACGCTTTTCAGGGATCGTCTTCCATGTTTTATTTGGAAAATGGCGGTAATGATCGAATCATCGGAAACAGCCACGATAACTTTCGATGGACTCCAACTTCACGGGAAAAATCGAGTCTAAACAGGCTCAGTCGCACCCCGAACTGGTGTTGCCAATGGAACACAATCCTTTTTTTCCCATCTCAAGAATAAGTCGAGCTCGTCGGGTTGTTATGGTAGTGAGACGAGTTTAGAGACAAGCAAGTCGAAGGGGCCTAGTTTAACGTAGAGATGGAAACTTGAACAACACTTCTAGTTCAAAGTCAAGAGCCGACTCAACCGTCAGATTCTATGTCGTGTTGAGTATTGTATTCTTCGTTCTGGCAATAATCTCTCTCAGCATCCTGACGCTTTATCTGATAACCGACTTCATTGTGCTCGCCCTTGGGGCAATGGACATTGCAACAATCCTGAATGCGGTAAGTCGAATGATATACTTACGCACCATCCCGGACCCAAATGAACGCAGAGCTAAGGCAGCTAGCACCGTGAAGTTCTTCCACATCGTAAGCTATGCATGCTTTGGAATTGCCGCAATAGTTTTCGCTATCGCTCTAAACGACTTAGCAACCGACTTTGGAGTCATGGGGTTAGAGCTTACAGGTTGTGGAACAATCTTGCGGGCGGTGTCTCGCGACGTTCAGCTAGAGGGCGTCTAGTTGTTTGGTCGAGCTATGGAAACTAAACAACATATTCAAACTGTTTCTCCTCTCATTCACAGCCGTCTTTCTATTCTTGATCTTTGTCCTGAATGAGATCCAAGTCTCTCAGTACCTACTCATCGTACTTGCTGCAGGAACGATTGTCTATTTTGCCATTAGTTTTCGCGCAATCCCAGGAGCCAGAGGCCCACCCACAACACCCCAGCACCTACACCTCCCATCACGTACCCATCTTCTTGCGATAATACTGACCCTCTCGCTGTTCGCATCATCCTATGTAATAGCTCGCACGCTCACAACTCCCTCGCCTTTTCAGCTCGTGAAATTCCAGTATCTTGTTCTTCCAAATGGCGAAGTCCTCTCGATGAGCCCGTTGCAACCAAGCAATGAATGCGCTTGGCTGGAAAGCATGAACGTTACGACCCAACAAAGGGCCAGACAGCTGGGACTGCCCGATTGCGATTATGTCGCGTGGTATCACCGAACCAGTCCTCCCACATTGTTTCTTGAGTTTCAGAACTTCACGGAGTTAACCTACAATCTCAGCAACACTACTGCTAGATCGACTGGATCGGAACTCCTCTGCTTCTCGCTCTCTTCGCAAAGTTTTCAGTGCTGGGTGCCGCCTGCAAGGGTCTCTCACCTGAAGTGAGAGGCCATGTATGGGTCGAGGCCGCAAGGGGACCTGTTTTAGCGATAGTGCTTGAAAGTCACAGCGCAATTCATGAAGTGACTTCAACGTGAACCACCGTGGTCACTGTTTCCCCGTATTGTTCTGTCTTCTGAACATTGAGATAGTATGTTCCGCTCTGTTGAACGCTAACTGGGAAGCTGGCTTGGGTCGTGTTTGTCACCGGCTTGTTGATAAGGTAGGTGGTTGCCGCCGAGTTTTGCTGGTACCAGAATGTTACGTAGACAAGATATTGTGCTGTGCTAACCGTGATGTTGACGTTTCTATTTCCGAGAACGAAGAGGTCAAACTGCCATATATGATTCTCCTTTATAGTTTGGGTGTCATCGACCAAGACGCGTGGGATGTACGCATAGTAGATGTATCCAAGAATTGCCGTGACTATAACAATCGCCAAGACAATTACAAGCGATAGAAATTTGCGCTTTTTCATTATTAATTCCGTTGAGTCCTTGCGTATACAATCCCGGCAGGAGAGCACTGGACAGTCATCTTAGTTCCATAGACACTTAATAGCAGCCCAATTTGGTTGATCGGGTTCACGAGCTCACTGATATTTCCGCAGCATAGAGTTTGCCTCATCTTCTCTGAACGTCTAGTAGTTTTTTGGGTCGGGAGGCTGGTTGAGCATGGGAGTATTCGGAAAATTCGTCTTGGGCCAGATGTCTATCTGACAAGTCTCGTCAGCTCCGACGTATCTATGATTTGGTTTGTGATAGGTGCTTGACTCTAGATCGAAGACTGATGGAAATGACAAAGAGCAAAGAAACCAGTTGGCCAGACCCGTATAGCAACTTATATCTTTTTGAGTATGAAACATCCAAACGTCTTTAGTAGCCATCGCTACAGGCATAGATATGCTAGCCGAGGTTAACTCATCCTTACATTAGAAGAAGTTGATAGGTAATAGTAGCACGTAACAGAGTGAAGTCGAAAAACACTGTCATTCTTGGCTCAGGCCCAGCATCTCAAAAGGGACGACCTTCGGAGAACCGTTCGTTCAGACTAGACCACGATACAATCGACAAGCTGAATGATATTTCCGAGAAGGAAAGAGTTAG
>VBAY01000205.1 GCA_005883085.1 Candidatus Bathyarchaeota archaeon | reverse complement strand
TATGTAGAACGATAGATGGTTCGAGACCAATTCTCTGGCCGAGTGACGCATGTCGACCGGATAGAAGTACTCGAATTCCGTTCGGATCGCATTCAGTATTCTTTTGGGAACCCCTGTCTCTTCTGCAACCCTGTCAACGGCTCCTTCTCCTAGCAGTGTGAAGTTGAAGAAAGCGTCAGGCAATTTCGATGTGTCTTTTTCGAACTTCTTGAAGACAACCCAGTACTTGGTAAAGTACTTGGATAGGATGTAGTAGGCCATGTAGACAACCGAATCCGAAAGGGCCTCGATAATCCAGTTCGGGTCCCATGGAAGCTTCGTTCCCAGACCTACTGTCCGCGCGCAGGCTCTCTCCCTCAACCAGTCTAGTGTATAGTTGAACTCGGCTCGAATCTCCTCCGGTAGGATCAACATCTGGTCTAGACATTTGTGGGCGAGCTTCTTCCACTCGGGATCGCCATAGTTGATGAACCACTGGTTCTCTAGAATGTGGACTAGACATTTTGTTCCACACCTGCAGACCACCGGCGCGTTTTTCAGTTCAAGCAGAGTCTCGATTTTTCCCTGTCTTGTCAGCTCTTGGGCGATGGCTTCCCTCGCTTTCGCGACCTGCATTCCAGAATATCCGCCAGTGTTTTCTTTCATGACGCCATCATGGAACTCTTTGGAGTACAGCTCTTGAGTCGCATGTTCGAGATGAGGATCGTTCTGGTCCTTGACCCCGAACTTCTGGATCAGATCTGCGGCTGGAAGATCGGAGAAGCCTTCCAATTTGATAATCGATATTGGATTGGTTACCTGCAGAGTTGGTCCCGCCTCTGCGGAATCAGGGTACCTCGCCTTGAGATCGGTAAGGGCTTGATAGTCGTACGGAGCGTGACCAGGAACGGACATGACAACACCAGTGCCATTATCCGGTTCTACGAAGCTTCCGGGGAAGATCGGGATTTCGTTGCCCGTGACCGGGTTCCGGACGGTCTTCCACAGCAACTCGGTTGCCTGGATCTCGCGTTCTACAGCGACCTTACGGTTCTGATGCTGAAGCTTCTCCACAGTCTCCCTACTGACGATCCACAACTCTTCGTCCACCCTAGCTCGAACATAAGTCGCTTCCGGGTTGACCCAGAGGTTCGTGACCCCGAACACTGTCTCCGGCCTCAGAGTCGAAGTAGGATAGACCACTCCATCCTTCTGGAACTTGACCAGGTAGGACTCTCCTATCTCGGGTTCCACATCTCCCTGAGTATCCACGACCCCTACTGGGCTCTTGTCGTTCGGACACCATGCGACCGGATGCGTTCCCCTCGTGATCAGTCCTTTCCGGTTCAGGGTCCGAAAGTGCCATTCGATATACCGGCTATACAACGGGTCGGTGGTCGTGAACTCTCGGCGCCAGTCGATGGAGAATCCGATCTCCACCATTCCCTTCTTGATATCGTCACGGAAGTACGAAGCCATCGACTTCGGATCCTTCAATTTCTCCTGTGTTGACTTTGGGATTCTGTAGATCTTCGTGAACGTCTCTATGATCTCAGGATCGCCTTCGCGCAGACGCTTGGCCATCGCGAACAAGGGAGAGCCCGTATAGTGGAAGCCCATTGGAAAGAGAGTGTTGTAGCCTTTCATCCTGTGATATCGGGCGTTGACGTCGGCGATGGTGTAGGTTCTCGCGTGACCGATGTGCTGTGGAGAGTTCGGGTAGGGATAAGCCGCCGTCACATAGTACTTGAGCTTACGAGGGTCAGAGTCCGTCTCGTGAATCTTGCGCCAGTCCCACTTCTTCTGCCACTTTCTTTCGAGCGCGTGCCAGTCAAGCTTGGCCGGCGTTACTGATTCCCTCCGCTGGGATTGCCATGTTGATTTGTTTTGTGACAGTTTGTGACGCGACCTTCAAGGCCTCGTCCACATTATCTTTGGAAGATCCGCCGCCTGTCGCGAAGAAGGGTCTGCCCCCTCCACCACCGCCCAAGACTTTCGACGCTTCTGAGACGATTTGGCCCGCGTTAACACCCGCCTTGACAGCCTCATCGCCGGCCGCGGCTACCACCTGAACGCGCTCCGATACTTCGAATATCACCACGATTATATTGGGGTCAGATTCCTTGAGCCGATTGGCGACCTCGACCGCGTCGATTCCTCTCCTCTTCGCCGTCTTTGCTAGTACGAGTCTAACGGTTCCGAGACTGATTGCTTTCTTCTCCAATTGTTTGACGTGTGTTTCCATGGCCTTTGCGTGAACTTTTCCGATTTCTTTCTCTAGAGAATCTCTCTCTGCGACTATTGCCTTGATGGACTCTGGGAGCTTGTCAGGTGTCGTTTTCAGGAGTTCGCTAGCCTTTGCGAGTGCTTCGCTCTGCTGGTTGAGCCGTTTCAGCGCGGGCTCTCCGGCAGAGAAGATGATTCGCTCGACGCCGTCCTGCAACTTGCTAACCTTCTCGATCTTGAAGACTCCCAGCTCCCCTGTTCTCTTGCAGTGTGTGCCTCCACAAGCTTCCGCGTCCCAGCCCTGGATTCTTACTACTCGGATCTTCGAGCCTGGGACCGCTCCGCCCTGGTAGAGCCTGTAACCGTACTTTGCCTCTGCCTTCTCACGAGCCATCCATGCAACTTGCACTGGTAGGTCGCGCAGAATGACTTGGTTGACCAGCCGCTCGATCCTTTCCCTCTCTTTCGCACTGATCTCCCGGTAGTGCGTTATGTCTAGCCTGCTCGACTCCACTTCCTTTTGCGCACCTGCTTGCCAGACATGCTCGCCGAGCA
>VBAY01000204.1 GCA_005883085.1 Candidatus Bathyarchaeota archaeon | reverse complement strand
CTTCGAAACGCGAAGATAACCGGGAAGTGACCTTTCAATGATTCTGCAAGGCGTTTCGCCTGGTTTTGAGAGAGAGGAACTTGTCTCTGGATCCTATTCCTCACCCGACCGAGCTCTTGTATTGTCAGCTCGATCTCATTCTTCGGATCTTGAATGATTCCCCGGCTATGGAGCGCGACAGCAGTAGCAACAACCATTTGACCCAGTGCAGCTCGGGGAGCAGGAGCCGGTTGGATTTCTACAAAGGAGACTTCCAGTTTTTCGCATAACTTTTGCAATTTGCCACCGGTTCCGATCGCAACTAGATTGGCACCACGTTTCCTCGCCTCTCGGAACGCAGCAAGGGTCTCACTAGTCTCTCCCGAGTAGCTAAGGGCTACAAAGAGAGTGGTGGATCCCACGAACCTAGGAAGCGTTGCATCCCGATGAACGATGGCGGGGACGGGGATCTTATTGCTGAGCCAGTCTAGAACCAAGTCTCCAGCCGACGCTGACCCACCCATGCCCATGAATACGATATTACCAGATAGGGAGCGCTCCCGGCCTCTTCGGGTGGTGGAAGGAGGAACAAGCAGTTGGCTGTTCATGAATTCTGGGAAACCCTCGACCGCACCAAGCATGTTCTTCGAATCGTGGAGGGAGAACGTTTTCTGATTGTCGAGGACAGTTGGCATGCTCGGTGATTAGATGTTTGATTTCTAAATGTTCGCAGTGGGATCCAAAACGTGCAACCAACTTATCTTTGCGCACCACCTCGAAGTAATCATGACTAGGCCTCCACGGCGAGCACAAGTCGTCTCCGTTGCGCTCCCAGCTAGCTTGACGTTGGACGTACCTCATCTGCGAGAAAAGACGGCGCGTCTCGGGTTTGTCTCGAGAGCATTAGGAACTTTTCGAGTCGAAGAAGTGATCATCTATCGCGACAGGGTTGGGCCGGAAATAGATCGAGAAGCCAAACTTATCGAGAAGATGCTGACCTACATTGAAACTCCTCAGTACCTTCGAAAGCATCTCTTCAAGATGGACCCTGACCTGCAGTACGCCGGTACTCTGCCCCCCCTTCGGACGCCTAACCACCCTGACAGGCAGAACCCGAGCTCAGGTCTCTTACGAGAGGGAATAGTCATTCAATCTGGACCATCCTCGATGATCGAGGCCGGATTCGGCAATTTGGTCCGTGTAAAGTCAAAATTGCCAATCATGGGGAGAATCACCATTCGATTGACAAGAGACTCGCCTGAACTCGAGGGCGAAATCGTGGAGACGAGCGGGTTAACCATATATTGGGGGTTCAGGGTGGCTCGTGGGAACGTTTCACTATCAGAAATCGTAAGGAGCAAGAAGTTCGACTTGACCATCTCCACATCCCGCAAGGGAATGGATGTACGTGAGATTACGCCAAATCTGGCTAAGAGATGGAGGTCAGCGAGTCACCCGTTGATAGTTTTTGGCTCACCGAACGACGGAGTCCCTGAAATTCTCGCCCGGTCGGGCATGAGTGTCTCGGACGCGATGGACTTCAACGTCAACACCATTCCTGACCAAGGGGTTGAGACTGTCAGAACCGAGGAGGCATTGTGGAGCGCCCTGGCCGTCCTCAACGTTCTGGAGGAGAATTAGATGGGTCATAGAAAATATAGTGCACCAAGAAGAGGATCACTTGCCTACCTACCTCGCGGGAGGTCTTCTCACTGGGCTCCTCGAATCCGTTTCTGGCCCGAATACGAGGGAGCGCCAAAACTCCTTGCGTTCGCAGGCTTCAAAGCTGGAACAAGCCACGTTACTATAGTTGATAATCGACAAGGATCGCTAAACTACGGAAAGGAAGTCACTCTACCGGTCACTGTGGTGGAGACCCCGCCATTATTGGTGACAGGGTTAAGGTTCTACGAGAGATTCAATGGCGCGCTGAGGACATCGGGAGAAGTATGGGCACCAGAACCCTCAAAGGACCTCGGACGCAGAATCAAGGTTCCCGAGAAATTTGACGACAACAAAGGATGGGAAAAACTAGAATCCACAAAAGAAAGAGTTGTGGAAGTGCGGGCAATCGCGGCGAGCCAACCCCGACTGGCTAAGATCGGAAAGAAAAAACCGGACCTTATGGAGGTAAAGATCGACGGAGGCACCGTGAAGGATCAGTTAGAGTTCGCGAAAAAACTGCTCGGCAAAGAAGTAAAGGTTGCCGATGTCTTCAAAGAGGGAATGGACGTGGACGTCATTGGAATGACAAAGGGAAAAGGCATTCAAGGCCCGGTAAAACGATGGGGAATAAAGAAGCTCAAACACAAATCGAGAAAGACTGTTCGAGGGGTCGGCTCCATCGGCCCCTGGCACCCTCACTACGTCATGTACTCGGTACCAAGAGCAGGCCAAATGGGCTTCGCTCAACGGACAGAATACAACAAACAGATTTTGAAGATTGGAGACAACGGAGCAGACGTCACACCGAAGGGAGGATTCCTGCACTACGGACCCATCAAGACAGAATTCACACTCTTGAGAGGAACGATACCGGGACCGGCAAACAGGCTGGTCGCCCTAAGGACGCCGGCAAGAGGACGAGTGTCCGGCGAGCCGCCGAAGATGGAAATGATCAGCCTGGCATCAAAGCAGGGAGCATAGAACCTTGAGCCAACGCAACGTCA
>VBAY01000057.1 GCA_005883085.1 Candidatus Bathyarchaeota archaeon | reverse complement strand
TTACGACGAGGGTGCCGCAGACGGTCTAACGAGCGGAATGGAGATGTATCTCAAACGGGCTCTGAAGGGATATTCCAAACGGTTCGTTTCTGGGGAGGACTTGGCTATTGCTCTTCGTGCGAGGCTCGTCCCGGAAGAAGTTGAACTGGTTAAGAAGGCGATTGTCGAATGCGAAAAAATCTACGATGAAGTTGAGGATGCTATCAAACCCGGTAAGAAGGACAAGTATGTTCACCAGTTCGCTCACAAGCTTGTCGCTGAAAAGGGTCTATCGACAGCGTGGGCTTATGACCGCTGTCCCTCTGTGAATGTTGCGGGCAATCCAATGGGACACATAGGATACCACAACACAACCATCCGGAACGGTGATTTTGTCAAGCTCGATTTCGGAGTGAACTATGAAGGCTACTGCAGCGACATCCAGCGAGTCTATTTCGTTGGGCCGGGAAACATTCCGAACTCAGTAAAGCGAATGTTCGAGACTGCCAAAGCGGCAAACGATGCCGCTCTCGTGGCACTAAAGCCAGGAACGATAGGATACAAAGTCGATAGCGCTGGCAGAAAAGTAATCGTCAAGAGAGGCTATCCCGAATACAAGCATGCCCTGGGACATGTTCTGGGCCGGAGTACCCATGAGATCGGCCCTCTCCTAGGTCCAAGGTGGCCGAATAGATACGGTAAACAGGTGGAGAAGCCGGTTCAGAAAGACATGGTCTTCACGATCGAACCCTCAGTCACAAGCAAGCTTGGAACGTGCAATCTGGAGCAAGATGTCTTGGTTACAGCGAACGGCTACCAACAACTATCTAAGCCACAGGAAGAGATAATCAGGGTGGGATAACACTTGGAACCGACCAAGACATTGGAGCAGACGACTCACACGTGTCCAGTCTGCGGGACTACGGGACCCTGTACTCGTTCGTCAGGGGAAACAGACGAGTTTAGATATCACAACTGCCACGTTTGCGGGTCCACCTGGAAAGAACAGAAAAGCCTCTCCAAACCAAACCCCGACAAGTAGCGATTGCCTTTTCGTTCCCTTACGCTTCGCTCTTGGCGTAGCCCGGAAACTGGCCTATCACCAAGAAGAAGCTCGCGTTCCGGACTCCTTTCCGTAACTTTCCCTCCAAAAATAAGCATGCTTTTCTCGACCCCCCCGGGGTGGTCGTTTTTCCCGCGCCCCGCCCTTCGTGAAAACAGCAGATCTGAAGGGCCGGATGGCAATCGAGCGCGACACTGTGGACCCGTTCACTCCTTGTCTTTGAGCGCCCTAAGGGCGTTTAGGGTCACCCAGGGATTAGCCTTTCCCACCTCACCTAGGCTTGAGTAAATGCTCGGAACCTCCACTACCTTTCCCGTACTCTTGTAGATGTTCGAAAGATCAATGCCTTCCTCCTTCACTGAGTGCCATTGTCCCGTCTTCTCATCTTTCACGAAATTCCGTCGCAGGGATCGGAGGTATGTGGCTTCCATCGGCCAGGTCCCGTCCGGCAGCCGTTTCGACAGCAACAAGTCCCGAGCATCCTTGGTCCTACCATCTCCGCCAAACCCCAGGGCCGTTACAACCCTTAGGCCGTGAAGGATATCGTAGAAGTAGAAGAGTGGAAAATGTAGCTGCGTCCACTCCGGCCGAATCACCTTGCCAGATTTATCGCTCTTAAACAAGCGATGCATCAATAGGAACTCGACTCCTCTCTCGACCGCTTCGCGCCCACCACGCGGCCACTTCTGACGCTCTAGGGAAGAAAACGCCCACAATGGCTCGATAGTCGACATGAACGAGCTATGATGAACTGCCTCGCCCTCTCTCGAGTCCTCAGTCTCACAGTTCCATCCCCCATCATCCCTCTGGTTCTTTACAAGCCATTCAAACATCTCGCGCACGCGAGGATCACTCTCAAATCCGAACTCTGCAAGCGTCCGGGCCATGTTTCCGGTTACACAGGGCTCCCAGACCAAACGCCATCCACGCAAATCCTCCTCAGAATACTTCGGCGGGGGCCATGAGCGATCCTGCCCGTCCATAACTCGCAGAAAATACTCCGCCCCTCTCGTAATCGAAGGATTCGTCCTCGGAACTCCCAATTCGGCGAGCAACATCAGCGCCCAAACGGTCGCCCTCCACTTGGGCCAGTACACATCTTCTCCATCACCCCAGTACCCGGCTGGGTGTTGCTCTCTCAAGTACTCGGCTATCGGATCCCAAGATTCAATCCCGTTCAACGCTGCTACAGCCTCGGCATCGCTCTTGGATTTTTCGAGAATATCCGTAAGGGTCCAATATCGAACACCTGGATTCTCATTCTTTAGGAGCCATGCAACAGCCTGATCCCACTTTGCAACCTCGACAGTACTAGACAATACTTTGAAACCCCACAAGGGGAACGGTTAGCGTCCCGTCAATTAAAGCGAACCCTACAGAATCTATTTGGAACAAACCATACGATACAGAACTAGCCCATTGAGATAGAAGGGGTGTTAAGCGGAGTATTTCTGGTAAAACTCTTCAAGTTCCTTCCGGGTCGGGCTTCCTCTGGTTTCTGGCCTCCCAGCCTTAAGGGCTGCAGCCATGTTCCCGTGCTTAAGCGCCTCGATGTCAGTTAGGCCTAGGACTTTGTAGGCTGCGAACGCCCCGACAAACGCGTCTCCACAACCAGTCGTGTTCACTATCTTCCGCCCCAATTTCGCCAAGTCAACACTCTTCATCTTCAACTGCTTCCCCTGCTCATGAAACGCGAAGCCCTTACTCCCCAGCGTAACGAGGATTTTCATCTTTGGCGCGACCTTGTTGAAGGCGGCCACAGATTCTGCTAGACTACGCGCACCTGCGAACGCCAGCGCCTCATGTTCATTCAAGACTAGGTAATCCAAACCCTCCATTTCCCCACTGAACTCCTCCAGTCCGAATCGTGTCAAAACACCCGGATGCCAGAGAACGGATCGTCGGAGACGGCGCCCTTCCGACAATATCCTTCCAGCCACGTGTCGTGGTGGGTCGATGACGACCATCATACGGCAGTTGCCGAAGAGATTCTGTACCTCAGGAAGCATGATGTGATCCCGTCTCAGCCCAGCATTCGCGCCGAAATGCGTCTCAATATTGTTCTTTCCCTTCTCATCAACTGTAATGTAGGCCTGGCCAGACTCGAGCTTGATCAGCGTCTGGACCGCGGAAACGTCCACCCCATCCTGTTTGAGAATCGACAGTTGTTTCCTGCCGATCTCATCCTTTCCCACACAGGCCAGCAAGGCCACTTTTCTCTGTCCGAGGATCCGGGACGCTGCGACCGAAACATTCCCGCCTTTTCCGCCTGGGACCCGGTCGACCTTTTCTACAACAACCTCTTCCCCAGGGCGCGGAAGTCGTTTGACGAAGAGGTTGATGTCCCAGTTGAGGGCGCCTGTCACAACCAGGTCTAGCGGCAAACTAAACCTGCCTCCGAATTAGACCGGTCAACGTTGCATCTTCGAAATTGAAATTCGCTTTTTAGCTCTTCAATGCAGCAGCTATGACTGGAGCGACAGTCACCTTGCTGATTGGACCGGGATAAGTGTCTGTTCCGATCACCTTCAGCACCCCAGCGGCTTTGATCCGTTTCAGCGCCCCCTCAGCGAGGACAGGGTGGGTGCAGACAACAAAAATGCGATTCGCACCTCCCTTCTTGCAGGCTTTAGCAGCTTCTGCGATAGTTCCACCTGTGCTGATGATATCGTCGGCGAAGACCACATCTCGTCCTTTCACCTCAATGTCACCAGCGTCAACCTCAACCTTGGACGAGGTCATGCCCTCTTTTCGGACTCGTACCTTACGAAACGCCACATGCTCCGTGTCCAGTTCTTTTGCCACCACACTAGCCCACTGCTCTGCTTCCTCGTCAGGACCGATTACGATCGGGTTGCGTGGTTTGAAGTGTTCTCGAGCGTATTTTCCCAGTTCATGCATCGCGGTGAGGTTGCGAGCAGGGATTTTGAACACTTTCGCGACGTCTCCGAGTCTGTGAAGGTGACAGTCGATTGTTAGGAACGAGGTTGTCCCAACGTACTCGAGGAGTCGGGCTACGGATGCGGAGCTAACTGCTTCTCCTGGAAAGAAACGTGAGTCTTGTCTTGCGTAAGCGAGATAGGGTGCTACGGCTGTAATGGAGCGGGCTCCGAGGTCCCTGAGCGTATCATTCAGCAACAGAAGTTCGAAGAGGTTTTCGTCAGGGGTTCGATAAAGTGATTGAATTGCCACGACGTCTTGGTCTTTGACCTCATTGTAGATTCGAAGGTATTTTTCGCCGTCGGGAAAACGCTTTACCTCTAGGTGGCCGGGTTCCTGGCCGAGTTCTTTCGCGACCTTCTCTGCGAGTGGTTGACTCGCGGAGCCGCCTAGTATGAGCATGGGAGAACGAGACCTGACGATGCGATGCTAATAAAACTGAGCGCCGTAGCCGTGAATATTATAACCGCCAATTCGTTCTTCCAGTCAAATGTCTCTGCTCGGAAAATCGGGCCTCGACACGACATCATGGGCCGAGAGCCTATCGACCTCGTCCCGCATCGCACTGACCTGTGTCATTGGAATCATACTTGCGTGGCTGGTTCTACGAGTTGTCGCGCCCTCTGCGGACGGCAACATTGTCACGGCTTTATACAATTCCACGTCAAGTGACACCTCCCTTCTCATCATCTACGGGATAGCAACGGTGGGCGATCTCATCTGGGCCCCACTTGTCTTCTGGCTCTACGTCTTCCGCAAAGATCCCAACGAATGGACCAGCTCGCTGATATTCGCCGTTGCGATAGTGACTGCAATGGCACTGACGGACGGGTTGAAAGCGGTTTTCAACCTTCCAAGACCGTTCCAGGTGCCTTCGCTCGGAATAGTGGCCCGTGGTGAAGTCCCCACCAATCCCGCATTCCCTTCAGGACATACGACAAACGCGTTTACAGTCGCCACAGTGATATGGTCCAGGTATCCTGATTGGCGAATTCCCTTCATTCTTCTCGCGGTCGCTACCGGAGTCTCGATGATTATTCTGGGGTTGCACTTTCCGAGTGATGTTATCGGCGGTGCTTTTCTAGGAGTCTTCTGCGGAGCATTCGTTCTGGGCTTGGCCAAACTCCGGTCTAACAAGTGATATTGTCACTTCCGGATAATGGTTCAAGTTACATGGCCCCTTTCGAACTAGAGTGCTTGTCTGCTGGACAAGGAAAACGGCGACCGTTGAAGTCATCCCCGGCGGATCACAGAGTAGAAGCGGTGCAGCCAACAGGCATCCCGATTCTCGACAAGGTCAGCGGAGGCGGTATCCCTCGACCCTCCAGCGTTGCACTGATGGGCCCGATAGGGAGCGGGAAGTCCGCTCTCGTCCGTGAGCTAGTGGCGAACTTTCTTCGTCAGGGGTGCCAGCTTCTCTACTACTGCATAGATGATCCGGCTGATGTGGTCAAGCTGGGACTCGAGGATCATCACATTGCTGTAACGAAGATCGAGGAGGAAGGGCGTCTAGAGTTTGTCGACATGTTCTCGCTTGGGGCTCAGAAGCTAGCCGAGTCGCTTCCCAAAATGGACCCGGGGGACATCTTGGATGAGACATTGAGGTTTCAAGACCTCCTCGCCCACGGGAGAAGCTTTGCGATGAAACCGAGCGTTGGACCCAAAGTGATCGTGATGGACTCCATCACGCCATTTTTCCTTTTGGCAGAGGCGAGGCGCGTCTACCAGTACGTTCAGGTCATGCGTTTCGCGACACAGATCGCGCGGGCGGTGACTATCTCGGTCTTGCATACAGAGGTTGTGGACGTGAATGTGGAAAATGCTACCGCGAACCTAGCGGACGGGGTTATCGAGATGAGGAAACGACAGGGGGAGGTCCTGTTGAAGGGCGGCACACTGAAGGTATTGAGAATCGGGCGCAACCCGACTCCGTCACGCGGATATTTCTACCAGATAACACAGCAGGGAATCGTATTCTCCAACACACCAATGTTTTGAAGAATGCCGGGCAAGAATCTTTTAACAGTCCACCTAGAGTATTTGTTGAAGCGCGTTGTCTGCTGATTCGAAGAAGTTGAAGATCGGTTGCAGCGGCTGGTCCTATCAGGACTGGGTCGGCCCCTTCTATCCGAAGGATGCGAAGCCTGCTGATTATCTTCGGATGTATTCACAGGTCTTCGACGCTGTCGAGATCGATTCCAGCTACTATCGGACGCCTTCGCCCTTCATGGTGTCCAATTGGAAACGGGTCACTCCTGAGGGGTTTCTTTTCACGGCGAAGTTTCCGAAGAAAATTACGCACGAGCTGAAACTGCGGGACAGTCAGGCACAGCTTGAACGGTTTTACAAGGCTATGTCAGAGTTGAGGGAGAAGCTTGGGGCCTTGGTTATCCAGCTTCCGCCGTCGTTCAACTACAAGAAAGACAAAGAAGCGCTGGAGACGTTTCTTGGACAGACTGATAAGAGGTACGTTCACGCGATCGAATTCCGCAACAAGTCATGGTTCAAACCCGACATCTACAAACTGCTTGAGTCGAGCAATGTCAGCCTGGCTTGGTCGGAGAACCAATACGCTTCAACTCCGCCCGAGGCTACGTCTGATGTAGCATATCTCCGGATGGTGGGCGACCGTTCGATCACAAATTTTGGAGGAAAGCAACGAGATCAGGGAGAAGTCATGCGAAAGTGGTACACTGCTCTCGAAGAGAAGTCTAACCTGTTCAAGCAGGGCTTCATCTTCTTCAACAACCACTTCGCCGGCTTCGGGCCAGGGTCGGTGAACGAGTTCCGACGGCTCGCGGGACTGGCCGAACTCGACTGGAAAGAGTTGTCAAGGGAACCGGGCCCTTTGCAGAGTAGCATGGCGGAGTTCCAGAAATGAGTCCGGGACCCGCATGTCTCTCGGATACGGTTCACAACATTGGTTGCTTATACTGATGGACCCGCCAGGTCATGTCCGAACTTAGCCTACAACTTCTCGACAGTTAGCTCTAAAGACCTTGTACAGAACAGCGCCCGAAACTGTTAAAAATTCTTCCCGAAGTTACTACCCCTCTACTTTCTTTCTAGGAGAGTAGAAGATTGACCAACGAAACCGAAAATAGCGATCACGAGACAGCGACGAGGAGAAGCGTTTCAAGGCGAGACTTTCTCAAGTACGGTGCAGGTGTGGCAGCTGTAGCCGCGGGAGCTGGCGGCTTACTGGGAAAAATCCCATTCCTCCAACCTGCGACAACACCCACTCTACTACCTCAGAACCCGCCAAACCCAGGCATCGAGGAGGTCACTATAGCGCAACTTGAAGCACAATATGTGGCCGGAACATTAACCGCTGCCTCCGTTGTGAACATGTACGAGAATCGGATTGGTGGTCTCGACCAGAGCGGCCCGAGGCTCAACTCACTTCTTCAAGTGAACCCAGACGCATTGACAGTAGCCCATCAGCTCGATGCACAAGCCCCTCCCTTCCCGGGGATACTCCATGGTATACCTATCCTCTTGAAGGATAACATCGACACACACGACCAAATGCAGACCTCGGCAGGCTCGCTAGCGCTTGTTGGAACACCCGCCCTACAGGATTCAACCATTGCCGCACATCTTCGGGCCGCCGGCGCAATAATCTTAGGCAAAACCAATTTGAGCGAGTGGGCCAATTTCCGCTCGTTCTTCTCCTCCAGCGGCTGGTCTGGACGTGGCGGCCAGTGCAACAACCCCTACGCAGTCGACCGCAACCCGTGTGGCTCCAGTTCGGGATCCGGGGCAGCCACTTCCGGAAACCTGACCACCGTTTCCATAGGTACTGAAACTGACGGCAGCATCGTCTGCCCGGCGAACGCTAACGGAGTCGTGGGTATCAAACCAACTGTTGGCCTTGTTAGCCGAGCCGGCGTCATTCCCATCTCGCACACACAGGACACCGTTGGCCCCCACGCTCGAACAGTTGCAGACGCAGCAACCGTATTGACAGCTATCGTGCAGAGGACCCCTGACCCGCGCGATCCCGCTACCAGCACTAGCCCGCTCGGCAAGCTCGGCCAACCGAGGCCTAATCTGCCAAACGACTATAATGCATTCTTGAATCCCAACGGCCTCCAGCGCGCTAGAATAGGAGTCATTCGGGACTTCGAAGGGTTCAGCCCACATGCAGACGCCATCTTCGACTCAGCAGTTAACGCGATCGGAAGTGCCGGAGCGACCCTGGTAGACCCCGTATCCTTCCCGCACCTCTCAGACATCAACAGCGGTCTCGCGGAATTCACGGTGCTTCTCTTCGATTTCAAGATAGACATAGCAAACTATCTCAAGACCCGGACAGGCGTGCCAATTGCAAGCCCAACACTTCAAGCCCTAATCGACTTCAACAACGCCAACGCCAACCAAGAGATGCCCTTCTTCGCACAGGAAATATTCGACCTGGCCAATCTGTTCAGCTCGGACCCGAACGCCATACAACCGCTCGGGTTGTCATACAACGACTCGCTAGCCATTGACCAGAAGATTGGAGCGACGGAGGGAATCGACCAGCTGTTGAAAGACAACAAGCTTGACGCACTAATCGCCGGAACCGACAGCCCAGCATGGCCCACCGACCTAATCAATGGCGACCATTTCACCTTTGGAACCTCATCGCCATGCGCAATCGTAGGCTATCCTATCATCAACGTCCCAGCAGGCATGACCTTCGGGGTCCCAGTTGGCATCTCCTTCATGGGCACCGCTTTCAGCGAACCCACACTGATCAAGCTCGCCTCAGGCTTCGAAGCCGTCACACGGGCACGACAGAAGCCGCAGTTCCTGCAGACGCTGCCATTCAGCAGCCCATCAACGTTCAAAGTGAGAGGACGCGGACTCCTGCCGAAGAGAAATACCCCACTAGTCAGCGAACTTTAACCGCCCGTTCACCAACCCCCTTTTCTATTGTCAATCAGCGGAGCTTATCGAGCCCATCCAGTCTCTGACCCGCAAATCTCTGCCCACGCTTCCAACTAGACGAGTCGAAGCGGAGAGAACTGATATAGTCCAGAGATGGATCTCCGCGAACGAGTCGTGAGTAATTGTTCTCCGAGAAAGAATTGGCCTACCTGAAATCTCAGCCACTGGCTAGAATCGGGACCTCGTCCAAATCCGGAAGGCCGGATGTTGCTGCGGTCAGCTTCGACACGGACGGTGAGTACATCTATGTGAGTGGCCGGGACGTCACGAACACCATGAAATACAAAAACGTCTTGGAGAATCCTAGAGCCTCGTTCGTTGTTGACGATCTGAAGACGATGAAACCTTGGGCTCCGCGGGGAATCAAGCTACAAGGAAAAGCTGACATCGTCAAGCATACTGGGTACATGGGTCCTGGAACTTACATTCGAATAAAGCCTGTGAATAAACGAAGCTGGAATATCTAACAGCTCAACTCGTCCTCAATTTTTCCAGCACGCGTCGTGCAGACAGGGGGCTTGAGAGTCCAGTCTCGATAAGACGAAAGAGAAGAAAAAACGAGGGGATTTCCGGGGGTCCGTTTGTGCTGTTATGCGAGGCTGACTGAGCCTAGTTCTGACAGGTCTGAGAGGCTGTTCATTTGGACCATGTTGTTCGAGATGGTGTATAGCACGTTTCCAATGTACAGTGTTCTGGTGATGAAGAGGTTGTTGTCTTGCCATGTTGGTAGTTGGCCGTTCTGCAGTTGTGTTACTCCGCCCTTGAAGATGATACCGTTGTCGGGTGTGATGTTGAAGACGTATGCTCCTTGCCAGATCGGCTGGTACCCGTACCAATAGGCTGTATTCTGTAGTTGCGCGGTTATCTCGACTGGGATGACGAGAAGGTTGAGTGTTCTATC
>VBAY01000197.1 GCA_005883085.1 Candidatus Bathyarchaeota archaeon | reverse complement strand
AGAAGATTATGGCCTTCTCCGCCTTCCGCGAGACCCTTAGGGACAAGATCTTTCGAAGTTCAAACGACAGCATATGACGCGACAATTGCCATTAACGGGGCTGGTCGCCAGTGAGAGATGAGGAGTAGCGGAAGTCAGCGAATAGGACGGTACTTTAGAGTGTCAGCCTTTTGTCGTTCCCGATCCTTCTCGGCAACCTGCTCCGCCAACTGCCTCTCGATCCTACGCTCCTTCTCTATCGGAATGAGCTCATTCATCTTTTCTACCAATCGCTCTGCCTCCACATGTTCGAGCGGAATGTGAATATCCCTACGATGTGGAATCCTGATGTTCACCTTTCCGGAAGATTCGACAGTTACTTTCTCGATCTCCCACAAGTGCACGTCCAACGGAATGATAGTCTGAAACATCCAGCCAATAGTATCCCTCAGGGCCGGCCTGGCCTCTGCTAGTTTCTCAATCTCAGCACGCGCACCGTCCTTCAAGTCGACCTTAAGCAAGTCAGATTGAAGCCTAACCTGAAAGTGAGGCTTGTCAAGCAAGAACACAGCAGGCTTATCCGGCAAACCCGAACCCTCTGTTCCAGCCAACGAGTCGGTTCGTATTTATTCTTATACGCAGTTGGCCCCGCGCAGTCTTGCTAGATGCTGCCTATGACCGGTTTCAAGATAAGCAACACTACAGCTAGAATGGAGCAGAATAACCCTGCGATAAAGGAGAGTGCGCTAGAAGTCCACAATTTCTTCCTAGTCGGATAGATAGTGTACGAAAACACGGAGAATGCTGATAGAAGAAAGCCCATCGCGCCCGCCAGTAGCGTATAGTTCAACATGAGCCCGGGAGAAGTCGAGAATTGTAGCACGGCCAGGTCTAGACCGGCGAGGGTCGCTGGATACGAGGCGTTGACTATCGGTTTGATGAATTTCTCTTCAAACTCTTCCATCGACCGAGACCTATGTTTTTGGCTAAGCAGTCTCACGCTTTAGTGTTTATGATCTTGATACCGTTCGAAGAGGAGTGGTGGACCGGGCGGGATTTGAACCCGCGGCCTTTCGGTCACTCTAGATCGACGTGGATCTATGCGAACCGAACGTTCTTCAGCCCAAGACGTGATTCGTCTTGGTATACCAGGCTGAACTACCGGCCCCGCAGAATCGCGCCGCGTCCTATCGAAGTCTTAAGACTTTGGAGAAACAGGAGAGGATGGAAAGCTTGGAAAAATCTTAATACGCGTCATTGTCCCGCTCGCTAAATTCGTTGGGCCGGTAGCTCAGCACGGTTAACTGAGAGCCAGCAATCGCTCTTACAGGCCGAGGAGCACACGGCTGATAACCGTGGGGTCGAGAACCAACACGGGAACCGGTCGACAGAGTTCAAATCTCTCCCGGCCCACCAAAGATCAGGCAAGTCGCGACTTGTCTCCGAGTTCTCCGAATGCCTGCTCTAGTCCCTGATTGGGACTAGTGTCGAAGGGTGGAACTCTCTTCAACAGGCTCGGAACCGTTCTCAGGTTGAACTCCTCGGCCTGGATGTTCCTTTTCAAATCCTTGGGTGATAGTGGAAACGAGACTGGGGCACCCGGTTCAGGTCTCAGGGAAAACGGGGCTGCAATGGTCTTCTGCAAGCCGTTCTGGAAATAGTCCACGTATACCTTCCCAGCTCGCTGACCCTTGTTGCGAGATGTCGAGACCATCTTCGGTGCGAGTTGCTCTAGCAGAACTCCCAGCAACAAAACGAAACGTCGTATAACCTCGATCGGGTATTGGGGAATTATCGGGATTAGAAAATGGATTCCCTCAGAGCCCGAGGTCTTGATCATGTACCGCAGCTTCATCTGATCTAGCGCTGCGTGAACGGTCTCCGCGATCTCTAGCGAATCTTGGAATCCTGCAGGTGGGTGCGGATCCAGATCTACTAATACCATGTCGTGAGATTCGACGTTTGGCGTGGAGGCAAGAAACTGGTTGATCTCGATACAAGCCATGTTCGCCAACCAGACCAATGTTGCCTTGTCATCACACACAACGTGCCGAGCGGTTTTGTTCAGGCTCTCAGATCTTACCGGTGCAGTCCTCACCCAGTCAGGATGATGAGGCCAGTCCTTTTGGACGAACGATTTTCCCGGGACGCCGTGGGGATATCGGTTCAGCATCAAAGGCCGGTTCCGGATTAGAGGGATCATCTTTGGCGCCACCGACAGATAGTATTGGATGACATCCGATTTCGTGATTCCTTCTTTCCTCCACATCGGCTTGTCGAGGTTGGATAGCGTGAGCTTCCGCCCATCGATCTCAACTATCTCCTCGATCTTCTTCAGAGCTCTTCCCTTGCGCTGAGGAGGCTACCGCGATACCATTAACTGTCGCCTGGTAACCCTATTATCCGACGAGACTAGGAATAGGGTTTGTTCTAAAAGACTGGGATGGAGACTTTGCCACCTAGAGCGATATGGAAAGGCGCGATCAGCTTTGGACTAGTAAGCATTCCTGTCAAGACGTATGGGGCGATATCTGAGCATAAGACAGGGCTTCGTCTCATGTGTCCTCGAGACAAGAGCCCGCTCACATTCAAGCGAGTATGTCCAAA
>VBAY01000181.1 GCA_005883085.1 Candidatus Bathyarchaeota archaeon | reverse complement strand
TTGTCGAAGATGGATCAAAAGACCGGACCCTAGAAATCTGCAACAATTTCTCCCAACAATATCCGTGGATCAAAGTGTTCCACAGAGACGCAAGTATCGGAAAGGGCGACGCGCTAAACTTCGGATTCAACAAGTCGACCGGAGAGGTCATCGCCACGTTCGACGCTGACGATATCCCTGAACCGTTGGCCATCACAAAGGCACTACGGTATTTCAACGACCCGGAGGTCGGGGCAGTGCACGGCTACCACCGGACTCTCAACTTACAAGAGAGCATTGGAGCTCGCGGTCAGGTTCGCCCGAGCGGGCATTCCGACAAAGCTGGCTCCGGTCGAGAGCTGGCAAGAGATGCCGGCGAAGGTCAAGAGCCTGTTGAAGCAGCGGATACGGTGGAGTGGAGGGAACATTCAGACGGGTTTGAAGCACTGGGACGCGTGGAGGTCAATGTCCCCCGCGAAGGCGTTCGATATGGAAGTGTTAATGATGAGTCCCATAATGGCGATTCTAGCTTTCGTCGGCTGGGCGCTTCTAGCGCTGGGCGTGGGCCATATCGGGATACCAGTCGCTGAGCTCGTGCCTCTCTTCGTCGTGATGGGCGCACTGAATATCTTCTACTTCGGAACGCTTCTAACAGTCGTGGTCGCACAGGCAAAAACCGGTATAGTGTCGTATCTCACTTTGATTCTGGCCACTTATCCATATGCAACCCTGCTTTCGATCGCAAACTTCGTAGGCCTCATCTCCGTTCTAGTGCTAGGGAGAAGGCTCTGGCTGAAAACAGAAAAAACCGGCTACGTCGACTCGCCGCAACAATGAGAGAACCCGTTAAGAATCTGTGAGCAGGTAGCCGAGGATGCAATAATCTATGGACATGTTCCCGATTGACATGTGACGGCAATTTGGAACGAGAAAGGAGAGGCCGGCAAGGTCGTTCCTACGTCAAACTTGGCGTCGAGAGGTTGCCATGCCAAGAAGGTCGATGATGTGGCAATGTACAGGGGGCCGTATATTGTCTGTACCCCGCTGCTTGGTGTCAAAGTTAGCAAGACCTTGTAGCACGTGCTCGTCGGAGTCAGTGTGGTATTCTCAATCTGAATATCATAGACGTAATCATTGGATGTTACGTCCGTAGTAACGGTCGTTCCAGGATTGGTCGTGAAGGTGACATTGTTTCCGCAATTGACTCCATTGGCTGTGGCTGCAGTCGCCGACCTCGCGAATCCCTTGTCAATTCCCGTTAGCTTGTTGTTCACGCTAACTGCTCCACCCAGCTCGGCCGTGTAAGACGTGGGGGTGACTGTGAAAGTGGCTGCTGAAACTGCCAGAACCAAAACCGCGAGTGCGATCTTCGCACCGAGATACAAGGTGAATGTGCGCCGAACCCGCCTCTCAAACCGGGATGCGAAGTTCAAACCCGATCTTCCGCGGGTATCTCCCGTTGCCTGTTTAAGCCTTGAGTCCCTGTGACCATCACACGCGAGTAACAGATCCGGTGAACGGAAGCGTCGAAACCAGCACAATACGCATAGAAAACCGCTGCGTGGTCGTCCCACTCTTGCGTCGCGAGGGTCGATCGCTAAGACCCCCCTCTCCCGGAAGATGTCTGCTATCTGGATGTGATTATTGGCGAGAGCGGCGATTCAGGGCACAGTTCAGGCTTGCATGGCATGGCGTTTTGTGGAGGCGTCAAGAACGGTTTGCTATGCAATTAAGGGGACGGCTTCCAGATTCGGGATCAGGGCTGATAATAGCCGATTTCACAATCCTTTTGCTTCCCTGGTCGCGGCTCTCGAACACAGGGACTCTAAAAGTCATAGGAATTTCTTGTCGAGACGCTCTTTCTGTCCGGGCGGGATTCCAGCCTTGTTTTTCCGAGACGGGCGCGTAGTTGGCTTGTCTGGCCTTTTTCGATCCCCGTGGATTCCCCTTGGGATAAGCGTGGAATAGTCTGGTCTGGAAATCGCGGGCTTAGATTTGGGATCGGGGCTGATAATGGGCGAATTTTGTTTTCCACAGTCGTCTATTAGACTTTGAAGCCAGCAATGGCTAGATTGCGGGTGCACTCGCGGAAAATAAAGGGCTTCCAGGGGTTAGCCCTGGAAATTCCGGTTTGGATGAGAAAAAAATGGTTTAGGATATGTTGATGTAGACTGTGACCGGGGATGTCAACGATGTTTGGCCGGTATCAACGTACGCGGTAATCGTGCCGGTGCTCGAAGCACCCGGCCCGGTAAGTGTGAAGCTCGTGGAGACGACAAGAGTTCCCGCTGGGCCCGTCCCTTGCCGAATGACGACTGTCGCTGTGTGGGCAGTGCTATCGGTCGCCGTATCAGTGAACGTGATCTCGTCAAACCAGTGTCCAGCGGTGAGAGCATTGTTAACGACGTTATTATTGCCTGACGCTGGAAATGTTGCCGCAGTAGAAGCAGCAGCCGTATTAGCCACCACTCCCAAACCGTTGTCAACCACTGTCATTGTGCCTGAGCTGGTGTGGTAGGTGCCGATCTCACCTGTGTTCGAGGTCGTGGTTACTGCCAGGTTTGCTGCTAGAACACCGGCGACCATTCCAAACATGGCCACGACAACCAGTGCGAG
>VBAY01000075.1 GCA_005883085.1 Candidatus Bathyarchaeota archaeon | reverse complement strand
CCATGCCGTCCTATCGAAGAATGGCAAGTTGCAATGGAACGACAAGTTCCCAGTCTCCTCTCCCCCATTCCTAGCGTGGACGACGATCAAGTTTCTCCTCGCCCTAGGAATCGCGGCAGCCATCGCCAATGACATCGCCCTAAGATTCGTCACCATACAGAATTATCTTGTCCAAACAAACAGCACCTGGTTCGCACAAGTACAGAACTACTTCTCAATCCTCGCAACAAGACTATCGGGAACTTACCAAGTGTCGCCTACCTTCGGCATCGACAACGTCTTCACATTTGAAGTCTTCAAGTTCATACTATCAATAATCGGCCTAGCCTTTGCTGTAGTCGGAATCAGACTCGGAGTAGCGCTCCTTGCAAACGCCATCGTGGGACTTTCAAAGAGAGCCTTCGGGATGTCCCGGATCGCGCTCAGCAACGTATTCGTCATTGCAGCTCTACCAATTATCTACCTAGTGCTAAGCAGTGGAGCCTGGGTCTATGACGTAGGCACATCCTTCATTCTCTCCACCCTGGTCATCGTGATGATCGGGGTAGCGCTCACGGCCGGATTCACACGAACCCCGAGAATACTGCGTCTCAAGATCACCCGGGTCAAAGGGCTCGTAATACTCGCAATCGTCCTAGCTTCAACAATCACGCTTCCCGTGTACGGGACTTATCTCCGGGCCCAGTCAGGCCAATACATCAACTATCAATGGAATCCAGCTTACGTCCCAACGATTCAGTACACTCGCTGGGCGTACGGAGTGGACTCTGTCACAAACGCGGATCAATCTCTCATAAAGAGCTTAGGAAACCAGACCAATACGCTCGACCATATTCGCATATTCACAAACCAGTCGGCCCGACTGAACATGAAACCGCTAGTCGGGGTCAACTGGATGTCCATCGACAACGCTCCTGTCGACATCATATACATCAACGGCAAAGAGTACTGGGTATCCATTCTCCAGCTTGTACAAGCAGGCCTACCGAACGACCCTGACGTCTGGCGCACCCAGCACCTTCTGCTGACACATTCGGAGAAGATCCTCGCAGTTGACGCGGCCACGACTCAAGCTGTGGACATAACAAAGATCTGGAACCTGACCCAATCTCCCCAGGTCTACTATGGAGAAGGAGGGTTATGGCAGTCGGTGGACGAGGTCTACCTGAATATTCCAGGCTTCAACGAGACCCACCTATCAGGCTACACGGGCCCGTCTTCCTACAATGGAACAGCGGACTATACCTACAAGGGCTTCTGGTTGTATTGGAAGTTCTTCTGGCAGGGAAGGTTCGACTTCGCAAACGGAGTCTACGGCAATATCAAAGCATTGGAATACCGAGATGCGGACGCCAGAATCTCTAACATTCTATTGCCCAACATGCAGTTAGATCCAGATCCTTACCCGGTGGTGGACAGACAGACAGGAAACATCTACCTGTTGCACTGGGTTTGGATAGACTGGCAGAGTCCTAGCAACTTCGCAGACTATCCAGACCATGCTGACACATCGATCCTCAGACTCTTCGCAGCAACGCTCACCGACATGAAAACCGGAGAGGTTACAGGGTACCTGTACAACAGTGGCAAGAACGACTACGTCAGGTCGTTCTACAATTCCATGTATCCCCAGTGGAACCAGCAAATGCCTTCCTGGCTCCTCCCTCAATTGAGATACCCTGAAACATACTTCAACACGCAGCAAGAGGTGTACGATTTCTACTTCCAGACAGACCCACTGCAATGGCAGAGGAATGTCTTCCTACAATCTACTGAGACCACCCGGTTCATAATCACACCGATCAACGGGACCCTGACGTGGGCCGCCGTCAGGCTGGTGGAAATTTACCACAGCCCATCTCAGAACCTTGCAGGTCTCTACATCGCTCCAGCAGGAGCCCGGACAGGGCAAGTCTATCTGATTAGGTTCCCTGAGGGAACGACGGTTATCGGACCCAACTCAGCCATATCGGCTGTGGTGACCGACCCGATAATCAAAACCCAGTTAACGCTTCACCCCGACTGGACGGTCGGAAACATACTCCTGTATTCGGTGAACGGTCGCCTGATCTATGTCATACCATACTATGGAACGCAAGGAAATCTGACAGTGCCGGAAATGGTGGCGGTGGTCGATGGGTCCTCGAAACAGGTGGGCCACTATTTCATTCAAGACCCTACCAGTTCCATCGAAGTAGGTGGCGCAACGACAAAGGCGGTGAATACCATCGGCATATCGACGACCCAGATAACCGTCAGCGGCAACCTGACGTCTATTAACCAATATGATCAG
Organism: Candidatus Bathyarchaeota archaeon; assembly: GCA_005883085.1. GTDB lineage: Archaea > Thermoproteota > Bathyarchaeia > 40CM-2-53-6 > 40CM-2-53-6 > 40CM-2-53-6. The sequence continues at coordinate 7,860 of VBAY01000075.1, read as the reverse complement.
GGGGGAAACACTCGATGGCTTATTGGAATAAAAACAACTAGTACGACAACAGTTGAGGTTCTTGCGAGGGCTGAGACCCTGACAACCACAGACATTTCCAAGATATACAATACAGGCAATGGAAACAAGATTACTGTCCTAGTCGACAACACCACTTCCCCCTACACCGTTTTGGGTGTTCAATGAAGGGCAGCACGAAGCTTCGCGGAAGGTTTTAGACCGCTCCAAAGACCAAGCCGAGTAGTCCCATCCTCAGCACTACACCATTGCCCACCTGGGGGAAGTATTTCGCGTGGCTCGTTGAGTCGACGCTAGAGTCAATCTCATCGATCCTAGGCAACGGGTGCATGACGATCGAACTCTTCTTTGCTCTCGCTAACTCGTCTGATGTCAATCGGTAGGACCCTTTTACCTTCTCGTACTCTGCTAGATCTCCGAACCGTTCCTTCTGGACCCTCGTCATGTAGATTACGTCCAACTCTTTCAGATGCTGCTGCAGAGAGGTGGTCTCTTCAACATCTATTTTCTTCGAAACCTCTTCCAGGACCTCTTGCCTCATCTTTAGTATCTCTGGAGAGATGAGCACCAATCTCACCTTGTATTTTGCCAGTGCGTATGCGAGCGAGTGAACCGTCCGGCCGTATCGGAGATCCCCGACTAGTCCAATGCTAATCCCATCGATAGCCCCGAGCTCCTTCTTTATCGTGTACAAGTCGAGCAATGCTTGAGTAGGATGCTCCTCCGCACCAGACCCGGCGTTAATCACTGGAACTCTGGAGAACTCCGCGGCCATTCTGGCCGCCCCCTCTAGAGGATGTCTGACTACGAGCACGTCGGCATAGTTCTCGACAACTCGCACTGTATCTGCAAGGTTCTCCCCTTTCTCGACCGAGGTGCCCTTGGTCTCTGCAAATCCGAGGGCAGTACCGCCGAGCCGGGTCATCGCGGACTCGAAGCTCAGCTTCGTTCGCGTGCTTGGTTCGTAGAATAGGGTCGCCATTATCTTCCCATGAAGCATGTCGGACCCAGTCTTCGCCAGAGGCTCCATGACCTGCGCCATGTCCAGAATGTGATCGATCTCCGATCGAGAGAGGTCCCGAACGCTAACTATGTCTCTGCCAGCAAAGTTAGATGGGGGTGGCATTCCGACTCCTTGCTAAATCAAGGAGTCCTATAACTAGCTTCAGAGTGAACCAATGATGACCGTTCAAGTTCTAGCGATAACTTCAGACCTATTCCTCCAATCGAGAATCATAGAGCTTGCAAGGTCGCTGGGTGCAAACGCCGAGGTGGTAACAAGTGAAGAAGCTCTGATTAGAGAAGCGAACTCGACGCATCCGAACTTGGTCATACTCGACCTAGCCGCATCGGACTATGATTCCTTCGCGTGTGCCCAAAAGCTGAAGACCATGATACCTCAACCTACGATATTGGCCCTATTTCCCCACATCAGGAAAGACCTCAAACTAAAAGCCGAAAAAGGATTGATTGACTACATCGTTCCAAACTCAGCCTTCCTCAAGACTCTCAAGGACTTACTGGAGAAAGAGGTCCGAGCCAAGTGAGCTGGATCGTCAAGGACCTCTGGGACACACTGGACAAGCGTCGCGGAGAATTCGAGAGTCTATGGCAAGATCGTACTCTGCGGGCCTTTGAAACGATCAACTGGATTGCCAGCGAAGTGGGCGAACGCTGGGGGGTTCTCATACAGATCAACTTTCCACCTGGCCAGGAGAGACCGGACGTTGGTCACATTGGGCATGGAAACCTGAGCATCCTAGTGAACAAGAACAGGGAGAAGTTCGAGTCAGTAACCCAGGACGAGGTTAAGCAGGCGGCTCAGCAGATGAACCCACTCTCGTTTGATCCGGCTCGCTTTGGTCATGAAGGATTCAGAGCAAGAATAGCATCTGGACAGATAGACTGTCTGCCAAGCGGGGTCCATCTATGGTGCAGCATAACACCCGAGGTCTTGGATTTCCTCGATTGGATATTTGAAAACGGGTACGGGCTGAAACCTGCGACACGCGCTTAGGCGACGGGCATAAGCTTCTTTCCTAGTCTTCTCTCAATATCCATCTTGGCCCGCTTCAGCTGCCTAGCGCGCTTGAGCAGCTCGATCAAATAGTCCAAGTCAACTATTGGACGCAAAGCTGGATATTCCCAGGGAGTCTTGTTGATCTCGTCAGGATAGATCATGTAGCCGTTAGGATAGTGCGTCAGCAGTATCCCGGTCGGGTCCGTCTCAAGGCCCTTGGAAAACTCTCGCAGAGTATATCCTGCCTTCTTGAGCTGTTCGAGCGCCCTATCGAGCTCGTCACAAGCCCTCTCCAGCTCCGCAAACATCTCTCCCCTATCGCCATCCGCCATAGAATATCTGCCCCTACGACCCTATTCGCGAGAAACGAGGCTCACGGCGGGCATAAGCGTTCCTTAACCCAGACGCCCTCTCCCCCGAAACAAAGAGCACTCTCCACGATGGGGCGCAGGGCCAAGGGCCCAGCACCGCAATCAGTTGTTCGGCTCTGACTTTGCCTCGGATTGTCTTCGAGTGAGGACAAGTTTCCATGCAATAAGGACCCCTCCAACGATCGCTGCCAAGGCTGGTCCAACGTAGTCTGCGAGGAAGTAACCTAGCGGCGACGCGTTCTGGCTTACCCATTGCCGCATGAAATAGTTTGACTGGTATTCGTTGGAGATAGCAAGAAGTAGGCTTACTGTGATCGCGAACTGAGTGATAATGACAGCGGTCAAGGCTCGCGACGCTTCTCGATGACTATCACTTGCGACAACGGTAGTTTTCGTGGTCTGGGCTGATTTCGGATTCGGGATCAGTAGAGAGCTGATTGCTCCGAGCGAGACGAAGATGCCGGCTGTGAAGGCTGCCCAGCGCGTTCCCTGGGTAATCGCGTCATACAGTATTGATAGGACAGCTGATGCGTTTCCGCCGAAACTGGCGATAAAGGATGGGTCTATTCCCCCGGATAGTCCCGAGTTGAGGGCGGCTGCTAACGCCGATCTCTGTATGCCGAAATTGGCGGTGCTCGCTGTGAGGTCAGCCATTCCCACCGCGGATATTTGGGCCACTAAGACTGCGCCGATCACGGCAATTCCGAAGGCTGAACCGATCTGTCTGACGGTATTGTTCGCTCCAGATCCTACTCCGGCCTTCTGCCAAGGTATACTCAGTAAGACGGTACTTGTGAGCTGGCTAATTGCCAGCCCAACCCCGGCACCATAGATGACGAGAATGGGATACAGGTAGTAGACGGGATTTGCGACACTGATGATCTGGGACATGCTGAAGAGCGCAATAGCTTCGAGGGTCATTCCGGCTGTGACAATCCACTTGGGTCCAAACCTAGTCGCTAGTAGACCGGCTACGGGTGCGAAGATGAAGACTGAGATGGCCATAGGTAGGAATGTGAGACCAGCAGTGAACGCTGATAGTCCCTTGACTGTCTGCAAGAATATTGAGATGATGAATACCGCTCCGAACTCGCCCATCGCAACGATTGTGACGGTGAATAGGCCGTATCTGAAGCCCTTGAATTTGAGGAGGCTGAAATCAAAAAGAGGAACCTTCCCCCTCCTAAGACGGCGGATCTCGTAGAAGGTGAACACCAGCAGTAGAATCAGCCCGAATATGATCGCGACCAGAGGAAGCGATACAAGGTTTGAGGCCGACCACGAGAAGCCTCCCACATGGAATTCACTGGCAGGAACGATCCACCCATAGGTTTGAGCTTCAATAAAGCCGAACAATAGGCTGGACAGGCCTATCGTGATGAGGATCAACCCGAGATAGTCCGTTGTGTACTTTGGATCCTTGAACCGAGTCTCCTTAATCGCAAATGCGGCCCCGACGAGGGCTGTGATTCCTATCGGGATGTTGATGAAGAACGCCCATCGCCAAGTAAAACCAACGGTACTCGTAAAGTACCCTCCTAACACTGGCCCCAGAACCGCAGCCGCGCCCGCAGTTGCGCCCCATATTCCGAAAGCGACCCCTCGGGCCTTGCCAGTGAAAGTGGTCGTGAGAATTGATAGAGTTGAGGGAGAGGCCATCGCCGCCCCGAATCCCTGGATTACGCGGCCCACAAGGATCTGCGTCAGATCTTGTGAGAAGCCATCGATAATGGATCCGACGATAAATAGGGAGATCCCGCTGATGAAAATCCGTTTTCTGCCGAACTCATCGCTTAGTTTTCCCCAAGTGAGAAGGAACGAGCCGAAGACCAGAGCATAGAGTGAGGTGATCCATTCTAGATCCTTCAGATTGATCTTGAAGTCTTGCGAGATTCGATACTGAGCGACGATCACGATCGTAGCGTCAATCACGATGATTGCGAGGGAGAGGCTAAGGACGAGCAGAATGAGAAGCTGCTTTGGCTCGATCTTGGTCGATACTTCAGCCGAAGCTGGGCTTGCTCTTTCCCATGTTTCGCCAGAGGGTTTGCTCTGGCTCTCCCCTGACATTGAGACGGCATCACCTTGTTCGGGGTAATCAAACATTCCCGTCACGGACGCATCGAGACGGGATCGTGAGCAGATCCCGGTCACACTCCGTAAAGTGACCGGTCAAAAACGAGAGAAATCTGCGGTATCGACCGGTGCTATTACGACATTGAGGTCAGAAACCGTTATCTGACCGTTTTCGAACTCCCGACTTTCATTCGTGGATTTCGAGTATCTGAGGATTTACACTTTGGCTGGTAAGCTCGTTACCTTCTTCTGGTACGAACGGTAGGGGTGGCAAGTCTCGTCGACGGCGAACCTCAGGAAGGAGCTCCAGAGCTTATTCGATGATTGGTTGCGAAAACCGTTTCCACAAGGTAGCAAAGACGCTCGGATTCATGAACTCCATGACATGCTAATTCTCTATGACGCAGATGTAGCTGAAGCGGTAAGAAAGCTATTGGGTGCGCCCACGAGGCCCCAGAGGCTCGCGAGACTGCGGCTACGATTCGCCCTTAGCGAATACGGTAGGCTGGAGAAGCGAATCCAGAAATTGTCTTCAGAACCGCTTGAACCTCAAGTGGCTCAGGCAGGTAGAGTCATATCACGAGTATTATCAAGCCATGAAGAAAGTGATCAGGGCCGCACGTGCATATCTGTCGACGACTAATAACAAGCGGTAGGGTGGGGTAGAGCTTCACGCTGCTCGTGGACAGGTGATTCCCAATCGAGGGAGCGATGTCTGTTCTTCTCGCCAGACAAGGTGGTTCAATGGCTCAGTTCCTGGGGTACTTGGCTTCTCAGCGTCATCCGAGCACCGGAGGAGGGCCTGGTTTCAGAGCTTGTGGGCCCCTCAACCAAGGATATGGCGTAACCGCGGTTGTCATAGGCGGCAAGATTACAAATGCCTGGCCATCGCCGCTCAAAGACATCATAAGCTATCTACGGTGAGTCCATTGTCGAACGAAAAACAATCATGGCTTGCATGTCGACTAGACCCTACCGGGTTGGGTTATGTTAAAGCAAGCGGTCCAAAGAACTTGGCTTTTGAGGCTATCAACGGGTCGCTCTCGATCAGAGTCAATTGGACAACCGAAGCTAGGGCTAGCGAGTACAAGCCTACAGATAGCATACTACTGCTCGAAGCCGTTGTACTAGGCCTGATTCTAGAAGAGCTTCTTGACGTCTCGAAAAAGATAGCCGAATCGCATTCAGGACCTTTCAATGTCGCATTACACCGAACCATCCCCCCGCTTCAATTCTCTATCGAAGGGAAGGCCGACAGCGTGGCTATTCGCTTGCTCGAATTCAGTAAGCATCCGAATGAATCGGTGGTTCTTGGCGGACTGGAACTTCCACGGGGTCCATTTTTCTTGAATGTTGCCAATCTTGTTGAAGGTTTTCTCAAAGACTTGGTCTCAGCGAACCCATCACTCCAGGAATTATCGGGTCATGAAGAACCTACAAAAAGACATCGAAAATCTCCAGCGAAAGGGTAGTCCGAAACTCCCACCGGGCTCATAATGTCCCGACCTCAACTCGTTCAGTAATCCCATCTTTCTACGTGTTGCGGCTACTGGCCTGTTACGTTTATGGACCCGTTCACTGTTGTCAGGTTGACCATTGCGCTTTCTGTCCCTATGGTTGTCGTGACATGATTTGTGAGTTGGACTCCTGGCCAGAGTGCAGATACGGACCCGTTCGTCGTGTTCGGCGTGATCTTGCAGGAGGCGAGGACTGGCACTGTCAGATTGATGTTCCCATTAGTTGAGGTCGCTGTGTAGGACCCGGCAATGGATAATGCCGATAGGCCCATGGTCACACTGCCGTTGGTCGTTGTCACCGTAGCACTACCGCAAGACGTGCAAGTTAGGTTGACGGCGCCATTAGTATCAGTCGCAGTCATGGTTGTGGCACTGATGTTCGAGGCGGTTATGCCCCCGTTCGCGTCAGTAAGGATGAGACTAGACGCGCTGATGTTTGAGACTTGTAGATCGCCGTTTACCGTTACGATTTGCACCGTGTTGAATTGGGTGGAAGCCGGTGTATACACGTGAATGTCTACGCTGTAGCTTGCGCCAAAGAAGAGGTTGCTCGTCGGCAAGATAGCCTGGAAGACGATGTTTCCACTAGAATTCGACTCTACAAAGGTGATGGCGTCGGGAGATGCCCCGAAACCTCTAGCCGTAACAGTCCCGTTAATCATAACGTAGCCTTGGGACCATGATGAAACAGTAACCCCGCCATTCGTGTTTGAGACTGTCATCGACGAAGGCTTGCTGCTGCCTTGGGAAACCGGGGATTGGTACGGTGTGAAGTTCTTCTTGGTGACCGAGAGGGATGGACCGAGGAACATCGATGCTGCGACCACCGCCACGACCGCGCCCACCACTACTACAAGGATGATGACAACGATCATTGTCCTGCTAAGGCTGGGCTTCTTGAAGGTCGTTGACATGGGCGCGTAGCTGAGGATGAGCCGCCTTCCTTAAGCCTCTTTCCGGGCAATATGACCGTCGCCAACGCTTCTTTTCTGTAACTATTTTTTCTCGTAACTATTTCTAGACCCCGGGGGGGTCGATTTTCCCGCGCCGTGCCTTCGTGAAAACGCGCCCAAATCCGCGCACTGGCCCGCCTGCAACCACAATTACGTGGACAGGATGCCGGTAGACGCGCATCCGAGGCACGGGGCCTTCAAATAAGCGCCAGCCATGATTCTAGGGTAAGTCTTCCCGTATGCGGACCCTAGTAGCGGAATGTAAGATTCCCACGGCTCCCTCCCGGTACGAGGAGGTTGAGACCATGGCCGAGAGCATAGGCTACGAGGTAATCGACACCATCGTCCAGCACCGGAAAAACCTCCACCACACCTACTGCGTCGGACCCGGAAAACTGGAAGAGATCAAAATGCTCGTCGCCGAAAACGATATCGAAGCAGTCGTATTCGCCAACACCCTCCCAAGCGCCCAAGTCTTCAAAATCCAGCGGGTCCTCGGCGGAACAGACATCAAAGTAATCGACCGCAACCTCCTGATCCTCGAAGTCTTCGACAAGCGCGCCATGACAAAAGAGGCAAAACTCCAGATCGCCCTCGCCAAACTTCGCTACACCTTCTCCTGGGGCAGAGAATTCCTCCGGCTTGAAGGCATTCTAGGTGGACAGGTCGGTTGGAGCGGGCCTGGAGACTATCCTTACCATGATTATGAGAGAACGGCTAAGAAACGGATCGCGAACATGGAGAAGGAACTGAGAGACCTCTATTCGAAGAAGGACCTTCTCAGAGATCACAGGCGGGAACGAGGCTTCCCAATCGTCGCGCTGGCCGGCTACACCCAGAGCGGAAAAACCACATTCTTCAACCGCATGTCAGCGGAACACAAAGATACCGGCCTAGGACCTTTC
>VBAY01000209.1 GCA_005883085.1 Candidatus Bathyarchaeota archaeon | reverse complement strand
TTTCCAAGGGCCTTGAGACGGACCCGACCGGGATACTGCTGACTCACTATCCTAACGGGTATATGATCTATCCTGACGAGATTAACAAGACTCCCTGGGAGTATCCAGCTCTGCGTCCAATAGTCGACTTGGATTATCTGATCGAGCTGCTCAAGCGGGCTAGGCAACTGAAGCGGGCAAAGATGGACATCGAGCGAAGACTGGGCAAGAAGCTCATGCCCGTCTCCTAAGCATGGGACGCGGGTTTCAGTCCGTATCCGTTTACGAATATCCAATCAAGGAACTGCAAGACCTCGGGTGTTATATCGCACCATAGATGGACCCCGCTCGGCAGGCAGTCTATACGTCCTGTGAGCAGAGTCGCCCTGAACCCTTCGTGGCCAAAACGGGCAGGGTCAAATGATTTGGGGCCAAGCGGTTGAATCGCTTGCCTAGCATCCTCTTCTGTCAATGTATCGAACTTCTTCCGGTTCTTGTCCACTAGAATAGTCAAGTTTCTGCGTCCAATGCGGGTGGCTTCCGGTCTTTCCTGGCCGGGTGGAAAGTTGATCTGTATGAGAACCCCCCAGCGGTCGCCGATTTCGCTGGCAATCCAGTTGATCGTTTCAAAGGCCCGCAAAGTACGATTCTCCCAGAGACTCTCGAATTCTCCACGGCGCTTGTCAAGTGTGTCCCAGAGGTCTTTGACGATCCAGCTCATTTGGCCTTGACCTTCTTCTCTAGGACACTCTTCAGGGTCTTGAGGAAACTGGAATTGGGAACAATGTAATCGATCTTCACTTTCTCTGCCTTCAGCTTAAGGTCCGTTCTGACATGGGGGAATGACCCCAAAATCTCAGGTTGGGATGTCATGGCCCTCAACTGTTGGGCGCATGAGAACGGATCGTAGTCCGATGCGGCTAGGTCGAGGACGACCAAGTCTGGGTGCATCGAGTTCGTTTCTCTGATCAAATCTTCCTCACTTGTTACGATCTTGGCAATCGCACCCAGCGACTTTGCAAGCTCCATGATTCTTGAATGGAGGAACAGGTCTGTAGTTATCGCGAGAACTTGAATAGCCATCATTGGTTCGCTCTGAAGATAGTTATAGGACTCCTCGATTCAGATATCAGTCGGAATGCCGCTCACATCTAACTTTGCCGGCAGAGACATAGTTAGCGTTCGTGACCTATCCCGATCGGAGATTGATCATATTCTGGACATGGCCCAGGTCATGGAGCCCCTGGCGAAGACGGGGTCTGATATGCTTCATGGGAAGATAATGGCGACCCTATTCTACGAGCCGAGCACTCGCACGAAATTGAGCTTCGAGTCCGCGATGACGCGGCTCGGCGGGACGGCTCTCGGATTTGCAGAGACAAAGGGGACATCTGTGGAGAAGGGTGAAAACCTTGCAGATACCGTGCGGGTTGTCGAGAACTATGCGGACGTGCTGGTGGTCAGGCACCCTCTAGAGGGAGCGGCGCGAATGGCGGCCGAGTTCTCAAGGGTCCCAGTGATTAACGCGGGATCGGGTGCGGAGGAGCATCCTACTCAGGCGTTACTCGACCTATACACGATCAAAAAAGAGCTGGGCACTATTGATGGTATTAGCATAGGGCTCATCGGGGACTTGCGGTATGGCCGGACGGTTCACTCGCTCGCCTATGCGCTAGCGAAATACAAGGTGAGATTGGTCCTCATCTCCCCAGAGATACTGCGGATGAGGAAAGAGGTCTTGGAAGAGGTCTCGAAAAAAATTGACGTTGAAGAAACTACATCATTGCAGCAACACTTGAAAGAATTAGATGTCATCTACATGACGAGGGTCCAGAAGGAACGATTCGGAGATCTAGCCGAATACGAGAAGGTCAAGGGGTCCTACAGACTGACATCAGATGAGTTATCGCGAGCAAAGAAGAGTTCGATAGTGATGCATCCGTTGCCGAGGGTTGATGAGATAGACTCTAGTGTCGACTCAACGAGCCACGCGAAATATTTTCCACAGGTCGGGAACGGCGTGGTGCTGAGGATGGGATTACTCGGCCTGGTCTTTGGCGCCGTCTAGCATATTCAACGATTTTTGCATAACCCCCTCATTGAACACTCAAAACTGTGTAGGGCATCGTGGTGCTGTCGACCAATACGGTGATTGTAGTTGGAACAGTAGTGCTTGTATTGCTGATCTTGTAAATGTCGGTTGTCGTTAGGGTCTCAGCCTTTGCAAGGACCTGAACTGTCGTCGTACTCGTTGTTTTTATTCCAAGAATCCATCGAGTGTTTCCCCCTTGCTCGTATTGGTATCGGTAGGCCAGAGTGCCATTGACGGTCGCCTGTGTTGTCGATATGCCGATGGTGCTGACAGCTTTTGTCGTTGCGCTGCCCACTTCGATAGAGCTAGTAGGGTCTTGAATGAAATAGTGGCCCACCTGTTTCGAGGATCCATCGACCACCGCCACCATTTCTGGCACCGTCAGATTTCCTTGCGTTCCATAGTATGGTATGACATAGATCAGGCGCCCGTTCACCGAATACAGGAGTATGTTTCCAACCGTCCAGTCGGGGTGGAGCGTTAACTGGGTTTTGATTATCGGGTCGGTCACCACGGCTGATATGGCCGAGTTGGGTCCGATAACTGTGGTTCCCTCAGGGAACCTGATCAGATAGACTTGCCCTGTCCGGACTCCTGCTGGAGCGATGTAGAGACCTGCAAGGTTCTGAGATGGGCTGTGGTAAATTTCCACCAGCCTGACGGCAGCCCACGTCAGGGTCCCGTTGATCGGCATGATTATGAACCGGGTGGTCTCAGTAGATTGAAGGAAGACATTCCTCTGCCATTGCAGCGGGTCTGTCTGGAAGTAGAAATTGTACACGTCTTGTTGAGTGTTGAAGTATGTCTCAGGATATCTCAGCTGAGGGAGGAGCCAGGAAGGCATTTGCTGGTTCCACTGGGGATACATGGAATTGTAGAACGACCTGACGTAATCGTTC
>VBAY01000074.1 GCA_005883085.1 Candidatus Bathyarchaeota archaeon | reverse complement strand
TCTCCTCGACCCATGCAAAGACCTAGTTCCTCCAACCGCTTTTGCGTCGCAGGATGGTTTGCTCCTCTTCCCCTCCATCTTTTTTGGCTGGGAGATTTCCTGTCCGGGAGGGTTTCTGCGCGAGACAGGTAATTCAGGGCGCAATCCGGGCTTGAACGATGTGGGAGCGAGACGGGAAATCTAGGCCGTTTCCCGAATGATTCTAGGGCAGGATGCATAGGGTGTCCCAGATCATGGATCAGGGCTGAATACGGGCGATTTTCCATCCGTCTGTGCTATGTCTTGACGCCCTTTTTCATGGGATAGAGGCTGCTGTATGCCTGGCCTTTCGGGGCATCAACCCAATCAGGTTTCTCTACGCTGTCGAACACTGATTCGTCACGAAGCCTACGAGGGAGAACATGGTTTGCGACTACCGCCTCCTTCAACAATGCAAGGCGATCTCGGAGGGAGTCGGTGTAAGAGAAATCGAGTCGTTGAGAATACTCTTTGAACATCTCAACTACCGTCCTGTGTACTACCACTCGAGAACATGTTCCTAGGGTGCTCGTTAACGCCTGCACCACGTCATCGAATCTACTGGAAATCGCTTCCTTCCGGATCCCACTACGTCCCAGCAGATCGTAGATAGATGCCTGCACTGTAGGACCAAGCGTTTCTGTTAGGGCCTTTCCAAAACAGTACCCTAGAGTCTCATAGAAAATATCAACTAAGGAAGACCGCAAAACATCCTCCTTGCCCCATTACTTAGTCTTGGGCAATTGAATACGGCTATTGTTACTCGCCATTAAGAAGCATCCGGATAGTATGCGAAGCGAAGGCTATGTCTTCTTCTAAAATCGTTAGGCGCGAATGCCTCAGCCGATTGTTCCCTTCGAATTTCTGGCTCTCCAATGCAAGATCGGAAAGACCCTGTACATGAAGCTCGAAACCTAGGTTACAACCAGTTCATCTCTCAGCTCATGCTCTGGCAGATAAGAAATGATGCAGATGTCCATGCGAGTAAGTGACTCCAGTTGGACCAGTCCGCGCGGCAATTTCGAATCAGTCCCCACGTCCTTGAGTTCAGACCAAAGATTTACCGCAGAGAGAGCGTTCTCCTCCGTGCTCGTCAGCACGGTCCGGGAGGTTGTTGGAGATGCCTTGGGTCGGAATGTGTTGGAAATTCTCACCTCGAAGGGGTTGCTTGACGCATCAAACAACGCGAAAGAATTTGATTTAAAATTACAATCACTGTTCGGCAACGGCGCCACCGTTCTTGAAAGGATCGTTGTCAAAGATCTCAACCGGAAACTCGGCATACCTTACGACTCGGAAGCGCGCTTTGACTACGAGAAATCCCTCGAAAAGGCAAAGGAAGTTTGTTTCGTGGAGAGCAGGCTGAAATGATCGGGTCGGAGATCTTGTCGACGCTGCTTGGTTCAGAGGTCAGAGGAGACCTCCTAGTCCTGTTTCACAGAAACCCAGGACTCATCGATACGGTCGATGGAGTAGCACGCCGGATTGGGAGAACAACGGTCGCGGTCATAAACGAAGTTAGGGAACTCTTGGAATTGGGGGTTCTGAGGCAGAAAAGGATTGGAGCATTTGAGGTTGTATCCCTAGACCGCGCGAAAGATCGGGAGCTTTTGGAGTCAGTCGCGAACCACCTCAAAACCGTAAGGATAAGTGGAGAAAAATGACTGCACCACGCCCGAAGGCTGGAGCCGCAGGGTTCGACCAACTATTCTCCAGCAAAGCGGAGGGAGGTCTTCGGGTTAAGACTGGAATTGTCGAGCTTGACGAGATGCTCAGGGGAGGATTCATGCCAGGAGATTCCGTAATGGTCGCCGGAAGCGCTGGCTCCGGAAAAACGACCCTCGGGCTTCAGTACCTTTTCAACGGAGTCAAACTAGGCGAACCCGGGATCTACGTAACCTTCGAAGAACTCCCGGACCAGATCTACAGGGATGCGAACAACTTTGGCTGGGACCTCCGAAAAATGGAAGAGGAGGGCAAATTCCGCGTAATCTGCACCTCTCCAAGTCTCATGCTAGAGTCCGGCGATGGTAGCCTCCTGGAGGACGTCTTCCGGGAGGTTCAGCCGCAACGGCTTGTTATCGACTCACTCAGCCATCTCGAGATGTTCGTGAAGAAAGACGACATGCGCATGGAAGCCTATCGCATGATAAGCTATCTGAAGACCCGCGGAATCAGCTCGATACTGCTCTGGGAGTCGCCGCAGATAAGCGGAGGATCTTTCAGCGTAACAGATGTAGGGCTAAGCTTCTTGGTCGACTGCATAGTGGCACTCAAACCTGTAGAAATCGAGTCCTCTATGCGCAAAGCACTAGTCATACTGAAGATGCGTGGCAGCGACCATGACAAGAGGCTTCGAGAGTTCGAGATAACACCAGCAGGGATCAAGATACAGTCAGCGTTCACAAACTACGAGGGGATCATCAGCGGCTCGCCAAGAAAAGTGGCATCAGAGAAGTTCATGGAACTGTTCCGGGGAGCTTCGGAGAAGAGAAAGTAGGCGAAGATTGAATGGTCGACACCGTTGTAATCTCGACGCTCTACTTCATTTCAGTTTTCCAGCTTATCCTGCAAGCAGGGGTGGTCTTCTACGCGTATCGAGTTACTAAGCTGACCGGGTCGTTTCGCGCTTGGACACTCATCATCGCCGCGTTCACCCTCCTAACGGTCAGAAATGTCGTCTCTCTCTTTCTCTCCCTATCTCTCCCCGCTTATCAATTAGGTGCACTGATAGATTCAGTTGGTTTGGTCGCACTGATTCTGAGCTCAGTCGTCAACATGGCAGCTGGAGTGGCTCTCTTCCTTGGAATGTTCGGCCTTGCTAAACGATTTGAAAACCAGTCCAAAGCTCCCACGTAAGACCGCTACTCCTCCAGACGCAGAGGCGGCTCTCCGTTTCATAGAACTGTTCAAGAAAGCAGTGAAGAGCAAAAAGTCCCCTTCCTAGGCCGAGAAGAATCGAGAAAGCAGGTCAGCCGGCCAAGTCTGATCCTACTTCGCGAGGAGAGTCCGAGAGTCCGGACAATTCTTGCCGTGGCTTTTCCCGGGATTTCGGCGATAAACGTGTTATTCGAGCTACCCTTCCATCCACAATGACAACCCTGACTTCCTCCCCGATCGTGTCAAGATCGATGTCCACGGCCCCCAATTTCAGCGTTTGAAGCTCTGGTTCTCCGGTTCCATCATCTTCGGATTCGACCTCTATCTTCCCTTTCGCGATACGAACCAGTTTTCCTTCGATGAAGGTAGCTTCCTTGAAACCGGTCATTTTCCCCACTACCTCCATTCTCCTACAAGGACTTGGAAGAATGAAACTGGACGGGAATAAGAGTTGAGCTCAACCGGGCCTTCGCCCGTTGGGTGACACGCTCCGGAACGAGCTCACGACTATCCCATGTCTTGACCCCTCAGAACTCTTTCCTTCAGAAAAACTAATATTTCGACTCTCCACACCAACAGGGATATCCTTGAGGCCACAGTCTCTCTTCAGAGACCTGTTTCTCATCGCTCTGGTCTTCGCATCCCTGTCGCTGGTCAGCCTACCCAAGTCGCACGCAGGGTCGAGCCCTCTCGCTGCTTTTACCTACGAGCCGTGTGTTGCCTGTGCCATCCCTGGAAACGCGGTTTTCTTCAACGGTAACTGGAGCACCAGCACCTCCTCCATCCTCTCCTACATATGGGACTTTGGAGATGGTTCGCCCCCGGTAAAGACCAACGGCTCATCTGTAACCCATCTCTATGGCGGTTCCACAAACCAGTGGATTGTAACACTCAAAATCCAGGACTCTGCCGGGCAAACAGACACGACAAGTCAGCTGGTCCTGTTCTACGCCGTTCCTCGGTTCACCTTCCAGCCCACAAACCCTGGAGCCGGCGGGTCCATTGTGTTTAACGCTTCCACGAGCATCTCATACGATTCGACCAACCCGATCAAGGGGTATGAGTGGAGCTTTGGTGACGGAACAAGCGGGTCCGGGGTAGTAGTCAAGCACTTTTACTCTGCCCAGGGCTCCTACAGAATACTCCTAACCCTCATCACATCTTCAGGAAATCCTTCAGCTTCCAAAACCCTCACCGTCGGCCCGGCAACCCCCATCATTACCTATTCCGTGGTCACTGACAAGGACTCCTATGTCATCCGCGAGACGGTGCACGCTAAGCTCAACGCCACAAACCCTGGAACACAACCGGTAACCTTCGACTTTACAGATTCCTGCAGCGGCTTCCAGTTCGAGATATACGACTCCACAGGCAGCCTCGTCTTCACAAATGTACCCCCACCCTTCGCCCCGTGTGCCCAAGTATTCACCACCATAACCATCCAGCCGGGCCAGACCGTAACATTGGCAAGCCTCGACTGGACACAGGTCAATACGCAGGGCAAGCAGGTTCCATCGGGACCCTATACGATCACAGGAGTCCTCCACTACGAAAGCCCATACCAAACTACCCGTCTTGCCTCTAAGACCATCAATATCCTCTCCCCCGACTTCCAGCTCACTGCTAACCCAGCATCCCTATCCATCTCCAGGACATCCTCCGGAGTCTTCACAATCACAGTATCATCATTGAACGGGTTCACCGGTACCGTGAATCTTTCTGCAACAATTCTCCCTGCAGTCAAACACCCGCCGACCCTTTCCCCCGTCGCCAGCGTGACCCTAACGTCCGCCAACCCCACCGGCACCACTACGCTAACTGTCTCCACTAATCGTTCCACCAATGCTGGAACGTACACTATCACGATAACCGGAACCACCGGTACGATAACTCACTCGATTTCAGCAACAGTAACAGTAACCAACAAGTAGTCAAACGGTTAACTGGCCTACGGGCTGAGCATCCGAAGCCGAGACCTTCAGAATTTTAGTTTTTCCTGGTATGCAGCAAGGTCAAGGAATCCGTGTCCTGATATGTTGAAGGCTATTACTTCCGTCCGATTCTTGCGTTTGCACTCGAGAGCTTCGTCGATCGCTGCTCGGATCGCGTAAGCGGACTCTGGTGCAGGAAGGAAGCCTTCGACTTGGACGAAGGTCTTGGCCGCTTCGAAGACTTCTTGCTCGTCTTGAGGGTAAGCTGTTGATTCAATGTGTCCGAGATGCTTGAGGTAGCTGATGAATGGTGCCGCCGCATGGTATCTTAATCCATCCGCTTTAATGGGAGCCATGTCCGATTGATGCCCTAGAGTATACATCTTCAACAGAGGAGTCTTCTCCGCATGATCGCCATAATCACACCTGTATTCTCCTCTGGAGAGGTTGGGGGCTGATTCGGATTGTGCAGCGAGAAATCTGCACTCTCTCTTTCCCCGCACGACCTCCCCAGCAAAAGGAAGGATGAATCCTCCAAAGTTGCTTCCTCCACCTAAGCAGCCGATCATCACATCAGGCTTCTCATCGATCTGGTCGAACTGTTTCATAGTCTCCAATCCGATGATGGATTGATGGATCAGAACGTGGTTTAGGACGCTGCCGAGACAGTAGGCGTAGCCTGGGTTCTTCTCGGCGTATTCCAGTCCCTCGGAAACTGCGATTCCTAAGCTGCCAACGTGGTTAGGATTCTTCTCTAGTATTTTTCGCCCGACCAATGTCTCATAGCTCGGAGACGCGAATACCTTGCCACCGTACAATTGCATCAACGCTCGGCGATCCGGCTTCCAGTCGTAGACCGACCGTACCCAGAATATGACACTCTTCAATCCTTGAAGGCTTGCCGCATAGGCGAGCGCGGTGCCCCACTGGCCAGCTCCTGTCTCCGTCGAGACCCCAGCACATCCTTCCTCTGCCGCATAGTATGCTTGTGCGAGGGCCGTGTTCACCTTATGGGAACCTGTTGGCGAAAGATCCTCTCGTTTGTAGTAGATCTTTGCGGGGGTCCTGAGGAAGCGTTCGAGGCGTCGCGCACGGTAGAGAGGTCGCGGCCTACCTGCCTGACGATAGAGATCTTGAACAGGAGCAGGGATGGATATCCATCTCTCAGTTGAGATTTCTTGCTGGAGACAGTGCTTCAAGAGAACTTTCGAGAGGTACTCGAGCCTCGACGGACCCTCTTCCGGGTCTATTGGTCTGGGAAACTCGCCGGGGAGATCGGCGATGACATTGTACCATGAACCGGGAAGTTCATCGGGGTCAAGGATGATCTGGTCTCGTGCCTTTGCGAGGGCTTCCTGCAACAGAAGACAACCAGACACTTCCTATGGTGTGGTCGAATTAAGGCTTCTCGGTGTTTGAGGCCGCCTGGGGTTGAGAAACGGATAGCATCGTCTAGATGGTATTGGCCTGAGGTAGCCCCGTGGCCGAAGCGGTCGGCGTATCCTTACTTAGTCGATTGATGCCTTATCTGCGCTAGCTCTTTCTCGACCGCTACGATTCTCTTCGGACAGTTTGGACAGAAGGAGGGTAGCATTGCGTAGATGTTGGCGTTTAGTTGTAGGAATGGTTGTATCATCTGGCTTACGGCCGCTGCTCCGGGGTCTGTGGGGAAGACTTTTGATCGTTGTTCCATGTCCTTCATCTTCTCTCCCACAACCGTGAGGACTGGGCATTCGCCGAGGCCATAGACGCATGAGTTGTCAGGCTTGGGCTCCAAAACTAATCGTGATAATATCGGAATAGCTTGATTAATACTTGTGCCCACTCGAGCGGTTGGAAAGGTCAGCATGAGAGCTTCTGGAAGAGCGGTGATAATCGATGTCAGTTCTTCTGGAGCTTCGGGAGACAAATTCTTGGGCGCTCTAGTCGATCTAGGCGGCAGCCCAAAGAGTCTGGGAAGAGTCGCTGACGTTGTGGAAAGAAATCTTCCAGGCGCGATTCATGTCCAGGTCAAGACGACGAGAGTAGAGAGAGGAGAGATTAGTGCCCAACTGGTCGAAGTAAGTTCTGAAGAAAAAGTCTCGAAAAGAAAGGCCAGTGATCTCCAGTCATCTGCTGTGAAGTGCGCAAAAGCGCTGGGTCTCTCCGAGCGGGGAACTGCCTTCGTCAAATCCGTCTTGGACACACTATCGTCTGCTGAATCACGAGTTCATGGCCACTCCGCGAAAGAGGTTGAACTGCACGAGCTAGGGTCCGCAGATACCCTCGTGGACATACTCGGCGTAGCATACCTTGCAGATGAGCTCGAATTATCCGGGAGCAAGTGGTGGAGCAGCCCGATCGCAGTTGGAACAGGAGTAACGAGCTTCTCTGGCCGAACCTATCCAAACCCGGCCCCTGCCGTTGCCGAAATCCTGCGAGCCCACAAGTTTCCCACGAAAATGAGCAATATCCAATTCGAACTGACAACACCTACGGGCGCGGCAATAGCAGTATGTCTAGCAACCGATGGCTCGAACGAAGTTCCTGTTATCGCGCCTCACAAGGTGGGATATGGCGCTGGAGCGAGAGATCTCGAGGAAGCGGCCAATATTCTCCGTCTAACAGTCGGAGAGCTCTCAGGAAATGGTCATGCTCATGATGAAGTCGTCGTCTTAGAAACCAACCTGGACGACGTTTCGGGCGAGGTAATTGGACGGGCGGTCGAGAGGTTGATGGAAGCGGGAGCCCGAGACGTATCCATCACTCCGGTCTTCATGAAGAAAAACAGGCCAGGCCACTTGATCTCGATCATAGCTGATAAGACAAAGAGCGAACATCTGGCTGAATTGTTAATGGAAGAGACTGGGACCCTTGGTGTCCGAGAGATACCGGTTTCGAGACACATTAGTAGAAGGGCGAGTGGCACGATCGCGCTTGAGGTTGGAGGGAAGAAGTTCCAGGTTAGAGTAAAGAGGGCGCTTACATCGACCGGTCAGTCAGTTAGCGGCAAAGTGGAGTATGAAGATCTTCGAAGAATATCGAACGAAACTGGATTGAGTATAAGGGAGCTTCAGCAAATCGTTAAGAAACGTGCCATTGGGCATGACACCTGAATTTGTGTGACTGGAAGAATGCAAATTCGCAAGGCCAGATTCGATACTAAACGGATAACTCTAACGGCATCTCTCGCAGCACTCTACATTATTCCTCGGACCATACCGCTTGATAGGCTCATAGGGATATCCGGCGCGATTACATTCAGCGGAATCATAACACCGGTCTTAGGTGTCTTCCTCGCTCCTTCCTACGGAATACTCGCTGTTTTCTTGGGAACAATGATTGCCGCATTCATTCCGGGATCGGCTGGGACTCTGAAATTTGGGGGGCTGGATTTTCTCGGTGGAGCACTGAACGTGGCGCTGATCAGTCTTCTGATCCGTGGTCGGAGGACTGAGGCGACCCTAATGTACGTAGCTACGTTGGGGCTATTCGTCATCAATCCCAATACCGAGATCTTTGTGGGGACAAACCTTCCAAACTTGCCTCCTCCTTTCCAATGGCTTCGTCTTCCCAGTCCACCCGTTCCATATCTCTGGCTCCATCTGGTCGCGCTCGGGGTTTTGGTGTCTCCGCTGACTCGAAATCTGCGAGACAGTTTCGTCTTTGGGGCACGTAGAGATTTGGCCAAAGCTGTGTTTGTGGTTGCCTTCGTTGGAACGATGATCGAACACGTCACAGGAGGAATTCTTTTTGCTAGTGTCGTCGGAGCAGGCGCGCTTAGTTTTTGGCCAGCCATCTTCTTGGTTTATCCATTCGAACGAGCGATCATAGTGCTCGGAGCAGTGCTAGTTTGCACTCCGCTGTTGCTCGCAAGTCGAGATCTCATCGCAAGATATCGTTTGCAGGAAACCTAGAGACTAGTATGAGACTAGTGTAGGCGAGCGGTCAGGACGCCAGGATTTTCCTCTTCGGCGTTGGCCTGGCTCTTTTTCTGCCTCTCGCAGGAGTAACTGGGATGGTTTCGTGAGCGTGAGCCTTCTGTGACTTCAGTGCTTCCTGCTTGACGAGTTCAGAGAATTTGTCTGCTCCAGTTGCGATCGATGCGAATGCCAGACTCGTAGTCTTAGCCGCGACGGTTCCAAAGGCAGCTGCGAGTTTCAGTCCTGAAGCGAAGGCGGCGAGGGCAAGGTCTTCGGCAGCTTTGATGGACTCCTTGGAGGGCGAAATTTCGCGGTTGCCTTGAGAATTGTTATTTGATCTTGTCCGCGCTCTTGGTGCGACTTTGCGAGCCTTTCTCCGGGCCAAAAGATTGTCGCAAGGCTTGTCGGTTTTCATTCTTATTTAAGATGCAGAAGTTGTTATGACTACAGCGTCAAGCTGGAGCGGCCTGGGGGTCGCGGTTATCAGTTCTTGAACATGTCAGCAAGAGGTTTCAGAACGCGTGTACCCATCTTCGTCGCCGCTAGGTTGGACTAGGCTATTATCGTCGTTCTCTCAGGTCTTTGGAAAGGTAGCGGATTGGGAAAGGAGTCTGAACAAACCCAGCACGAGAGAGCAGAGAATACTCTGCTTGCCATCAAGGAGTTCAAACGGTACTTGGAGGGCGTGGAGAAAGACCTTAGCCGTATGTCAAAGAGGTTCTCGAATAAGGAGATCGCTCATGGTGTTGGATTCGCGGCAACCGGAATTCATGAAGCCCTGACCTATCTCGGTATTGTCAAGAAGGTAATCGAGAAAACCGAGCGCATAGTCGCCAAGAGCAATATTGTGTCGGGGAACGAAACTGCGGGACAGGATGAGATCCATTCTGATGGACGAAAGAGTCTTTCCAGTTCGACTTGAAGCCTAGTGTGTTGTAGAGACGTAGCTGGTTGAGGATGGACCGGGAGAGGTTTATGGCGATATCTGTGGATAGGGCTGGGAGGATGATTACGTTCGAGTCGTGTCGTGGGTTACAGATCAGAAATGTATTCTCCGATTACAACAGTGCGATGTGTTATGAAATGGCCTCTGATACTAAGAGTAGAGAGTCGTGGGATGAACAAGAGCTTTCCGGGAAAAGCATTAGCCGGATGAACCCGTTAAAGCTATCAAGAGTTTTCCGATTCAACGATCCAGAAACAGGCGCTCCGCAGATCTCGGACTTTCCGGATTCTAATCCCACAGGGGACACCCCGCTGGAGATACGGATGAAACACTTCACGGAGGTCGAGAACTTCACGTTTCTTGCATATGTTCTCGGGCATGAGCTTGGGGGAACTGCTCCTAGGCCTATTCGGACTGTAACTGATCTAGAGGTCCCTGATGACGAGTTTCAGAACTTCGTCAACACGGCGAAAACTGTCAGTGTGACTGATGAAGAGCTCGCGGATTCAGTTCTCGATGT
>VBAY01000073.1 GCA_005883085.1 Candidatus Bathyarchaeota archaeon | reverse complement strand
TTGGAGAGGGCGAATCTTCGTTCCAGGCTTGACGATTGCCTGTCCAGCGGATCTCCACGGAAGGATGGGTTTTCCCGTCAAGCGCAGGCAGATCTTCTTAGAGGCTGAAGGCAGGAAGGGCTGGAGTAGTATGCCAAGGCTTGCTACGATCTGTATCGAGACGCCGAGGATCTCGCCTGCCGCGTGCACGTCCGTCTTGTAGAGGCGCCATGGCTCGTGCTCATTGAGGTATCGATTTCCTTCCCGTGCGAGCTCGACGACTTGCTCTAGACCCTCTTTCAGCCTGAAGTGTCCAAGCCTATCATCAACCCTTGAGAGGATACTCTTCAGTGTTGCAAGTATCTTCGCGTGTTGCTCTTTGCTTGCTGAATATTTTGGAACCTTTCCTCTGTAGTATGTTTGAATGAATGATGTGGTTCGGTGAACGAAATTCCCCAGAACATCATTCAGCTCGGTGTTGACCTTTCTCTCAAACTCGTCCCAGGTGAAGTTACTGTCTTTCTGTTCAGGTCTAAGGCTGATCAACGCGTAGCGCCAGTATTCCGGCCCTGCTAGTTCAACGGCCTCATCCATCCAGACGCCGACCTTTCTGCTTCTGGAGAATTTCTGCCCTTCTAGCTGTATGTACTCGGATGAGGAGACCTCCCAGGGCAGATCATAGTTCTCCCTCGTGGCTAGGAGCAACCCTGGGAAGATCACGACGTGAAATGGAATGTTGTCTTTTCCAATAAAGTGGACGTTGCGGCTTTCCGGGTCAAACCAGTATTTCTTCCATAAGGATGGCCGCTTCTTTTTTTCAGCCCATTCTTTTGTTGCGGAAACGTATCCGAGGACGGCTTCCATCCAGACATAGATGGTTTTTCCTTTGGCTCCTTTGAATGGTGCTGGTATTCCCCAGGCGTTGTCGCGGGTGAGTGAGCGGGGCTTAAGCCCCTCTCTAATCCAGCCAAGGCTGAAGTTTCGTGCGTTTTCGGGAAAATTGGGGTTTGTCTCGATGTATTTTCGAAGCGATTCGGAGAGTTTGGGGAGGTCAAAGAACCAATGCTCCGATTCTTTCTGGATGGGTGTTGCGTGATCGAGTGCGCAGCGTGGGTTGATGAGGTCCTTCGGGTCTAGAACTCTTCCGCAATTATCGCATTGGTCCCCGCGTGCGTTGGGGTTGTGGCAGTAAGGGCATTCGCCTTCGACGAAGCGGTCTGGGAGAAAGCGTTTGTCGTTGAGACAATAAAGCTGGGTTATCTTCTGGCTGTAGACGAAGCCGTTCTTCTCAACTTTCAGATAGAAATCACGTACGAACTTTTTGTGGACTGGACTCTCGGTTCGGGTGTAATTGTCGAACTCAATCTGGAAAGACTTGAGAAGCTGGACGATCAGCTTGTGGTATTTGTCCGTGAGCTGGCGCGGCGGTATACCCAGTTTGATGGCCTCTACCTCGATGGGGGTGCCGTGCTCGTCGCTCCCACTGACCATGACAACGTCTTCGCCCTTTAGCCTCAGGTAGCGTGCGTAAACGTCCGCGGACAATAGCTGGGTGAAGGTTCCGAGATGGGGACGGTCGTTGACATACGGCCATCCACAGCAGACTACCCACCTTCCCAGATTTTTCCACCTCGTCCAGAATGGAATTCGGGTTTTGCCTTCCCGGTTGTGATAAGTGTTTGCGGCGAATTGTATCTGCTACCTTGCCGTTGAATGCATTGGCCAAGCTAAGGTATCCATCCGCCGTCGTGCAGGCTCTTGATTAGGCGACGAGACCTCTGAAAAACTAGCAACCCTCCAAGAAACAGCAACAGGCTTGCGAAATAGCTGGGTGCGAAAAAGAGCACAGAGAGTAGCAGAAAATCAAGACTTGGCCAGGAACCGCCCGCGATGATCAACGGAAGAGGAGAAGCGAGAATGGCTCCTGATAGTAAGAATATTCCGCTAGGTTTCCTAGCAACCGGATAGAGAACGCAAGCTGCAAGTCCGACTACGCTGCCGATTATCAACGGCCATCCAATGAAGGTTTGTGCGAAAGACCAGTCAGCATTAGTGCTGCACAGTAAGCATCCGTATCCATTATTACTCATCACAGCGTAGGAGTAAAGGAGTCCAACGATGCTCCCAAGAAGGCCTAGTATGATTGGAACTCGTATCTTTAGCCGTTGCGACATACCGTAGAATATCTTCCTCAAAGAACCCTATAGCCCTATCCAAATGACCGCCACCACGCCTCTGATTGGTCATTGGGTGAAGAAAGCCTAGGCGTCTGCTCTTGGAAACGGTTGAAATACCCGTAAGGGCGTATTGTAGTTAGGGTCACTACATCGGACAACTATGATCAACTGCTTGACAGAGCACTGGCGGGCATTACGAAGCCTGGTTCTACAGGGGAGCGTTTCGAGCTTCCCATCGCATCTGTATCGGTGATTGGGGCCCGTACAATAGTTCACAACTTTGTCGATGTCGCTGACCGTTTGGACAGAGACCCTCTTCAGATTCTGAAATACTTGGCAAAGGAGATGGCTACAGCAGGCTCTTTCGAGGGCGGAAAGGGCTACTTCCAGGGCAAGTTTTCCAGAGAAACTATCAACAGGCTTATCGGAGCTTACTCTAACAGGTTCGTCATCTGCCCTGTCTGCCACAGGCCCGATACGAGGGTCGAGCGTAGGGACCGGTTATCCTTCCTTGTCTGCGAGGCGTGCGGTGCGCGGTCCTCGATTCTCACAACGTAGAGGGCTGACTTCTTGGGCCTCGTCTATGCCCGGTCTTACAAAACAGAGAAGGGCACGATGGTGGCTTGCTGCGACAAAGAGCTGCTTGGAAAAATCTTTCGAGAAGGTAAGTTGAAACTCTCGCTGCAGACGAATTTCTACGGAAACGCGGCGGTTGATCTGCCGGAAGCACTTGTATTATTGGACGGAGCCGATATTCTCAACCTTGTTGGCCAGAATATTGTGCGAGCGGCAATTGAAAGAGGGCTGGTCCACCCGCACGCTGTAATATCGATCGCAGGCGTGCCGCACGTGCAGGTCATGAAGCTCTAGATTCTCTTTTCTACTTCACCGGTTTAGAAAATCGGGGAAGGCTTATTGGATTAATCGATCGCGAGGTCGATTGTAGCCCGGTGGTGTAGCGGACTAGCAAGGGCGCCTATGCCCGGCCAGTGACGGGCTTTGGACCGTTACTAAAGGGAAGAAACCCGTCGACGGGAGTTCGAATCTCCCCCGGGCTACCATTGGCTGGCCACGACTTTATACCGAGTGCAGTATGTCCCTCTTCGGCGCGTCCTTGAGGGCAGCTGTTATCAGCAGAGTGTGGTAGTTCTGCTTAGATGGAGCAATCGGAGAAGCAATTCTCCGAGATCAGTCTCTTTCCTGAAGGACTTTTTGGAAAAGTCCGGTTTTTTAGAAGACGCTCTCTTACTGAGGCTTCCAGGCTATTCCACGGAACTGAGACGTCGTTACAGGCGATGTCGTGAGTTTCGCCTCTGTACCATTCGCATATGTCAGAACAGTTCCACTGCCACCTAGAATATACGCGGTTCCCGACGTAGACCAGCTGACAGCGTAGAGCCAGCTTCCGGTAATGTTCGGAAGCAGTGTCAACACTGACCCGTCATATGTCAGAACCATCCCGTTGTCTCCGACCAGCAGTGCGAGGCTGCCTGAAGGATTGAACGCTATCGACTTTATCGCATTAGTCCCGGTCAATCCGTTTGTACTGATCGACGTGACCATGGTGCCATCGAACTTGAGCACAACACCATTGAGCCCACCGATCAGTGCGTACTGGCCATTCGGATTCCACGCCACAGTATTCAGATCGTTAGTCGTGCCCGTCGCGAACGATTTGATCGTTGATCCATCATATGTCCTGAGACCACC
The DNA here is from genome assembly GCA_005883085.1 of Candidatus Bathyarchaeota archaeon. GTDB lineage: Archaea > Thermoproteota > Bathyarchaeia > 40CM-2-53-6 > 40CM-2-53-6 > 40CM-2-53-6. The sequence goes on along the minus strand of VBAY01000073.1, from coordinate 5,727 downwards.
ACTCTTGCCCGATAACACAACGTAGCTTCCACTCGGATGCCAGCTCTGCGAGAGAATCGTCGTCCCGCCGGGATTACTGATCTGTGTCACCGACACGCCATCATACTTTAGCAGCAGTCCAACTGAACCGCCGATAAGCGCGTATGACCCGTCCTGTTTCCAGGAGACAGACCAGAAATTGAAACCGGTTGAGATACCTGTCGGAACAGTTGTAAGCGATGCTCCATCGTACTTCAGCAGGGTAGCAAAGTCTCCGACGATCAGCGCGTAAGATCCGTCAGGTTTCCACGCCACCTGCCGAAGCGGCGTCGTAACCGGCTGACCGACCAATGTCAACGTCCCGTTCTGATAGAACCTGTAGACCTTCCCCTCCGCCGTAACGACCAAAGCATACGGAGCCACGGTTGGAATATTGACTGTAACCGAGCCAGTAACTTGAGCCGTCGATCCGCTATTGTCGGTGGCTGTAACCGTAATGATGAATACTTGGGACTTGGCATTACCAGTGCTTCCGTAGATGTGAGTCGCAGATGTAGCAGTGCCTGGAAGATTCGGCGGTGTCGTTCCGTCTCCCCAGGCAACCGTGAAAGCCGAGACCGAACCATCAGGATCGGTCGAGGAGAAGCTCACGTTTACCGTCGATCCGGTCAACGCTGGATTCGGCGAAACACTACTAATGGTGACCGTTGGAGGCTGGTCGTTAATCGTCTCGGACGAAGTGCCGGATCCCGGTCCAGCGTCGTTGGTCGCGGTGACTGTTATTGTGAAGATTTGTGTCTTCAGGCTTCCGGTCGAGGTGTAGATGTGAGTGTCGGATGTAGCTGTGCCCGCAAGGGTGTCTCGAGCAGTACCATCGCCCCAGTTCAGTATAATGCCCGTGACCGGAGTCTGACTGGAAACGGTGAACATAACCGTGATGGACGTTCCAGTGCTAGCTGGATTCGGTGTTGGATTGTTGACGGTGACTGTTGGAACACACCCGGCAAGCACGGTGGTGATTGATCCAGTGCCCTGCCCGGTGGAACCGCTGTTGTCCGTGGCTGTAACGCTGAAGGCGAACGTGCCGCCTACAGTGTAAGTGTGAGTATCAGACGTGGCCGTACCTGGAAGGTTGTCGACCGCTGTCCCATCTCCCCAGCTTACAACGTTTGACGCGACCGTCCCATCAGGGTCTGTGGATGCGAAACTCACAGTCACGGACTGGCCGACGCACGGAGACGTCGGTGCAACCGAAGATATTGTCACTACAGGCAGCAGGTCGTTCACAACTTCTGTTGTCGTACCTGATCCTGGTCCTGCGCTGTTTGTCGCGGTTACGGTTATCGTGAAAGTCTTAGACTTTACAGTGCCTGTACTGGTGTAGACGTGCGAGTCGGATCTGGCCGTGCCCGCGAGATTGTCCGCAGCAGTCCCGTCACCCCAATTCACCGTAATACCCGTAACAGTCGAAGAGCTTGAAACAGAGAACGCCACATTAACCACGGACCCAGTGCTAGCAGGATTGGGCGTCGGCGGAGAAACTGTCACCCCCGGTGGCGAAGCAGGATTCTGAGCCGTGACGGTCAGGGATATGCTGGTTGAATGGCTGACACCCTCGCTATCTGCAGTGATTGTGACAGTTGTAGTCCCGACGGTAGCGGTAGTAGTGGCGGAAAAGGACACGGACACGATGCAGAGTGGAGTCCCCTGTACATTTCCAAGGAATGGGCATGGATTACGTGTGAACGCGGCGGTGACTCCATTGGTAAGACTAGACGTTGTGAAGGTAATGTAGCCATATGATGGAGCATTGACCAATGCCGCGGTAATCCACGAAGATGGGCTTGTGCCACCCTGAGCCACGGTAAGGCTACTGGGCGAAGGTGTTGACAGACTGAAGTCGAAGCTAACAGGGGGATTGATTTGAACCGGGTAAGGCTTCATCAGCGGGTATCGGTCCAGACCGAAAGGTGTGTCTCCAATACCGTCTGGGCCGGTGCACACATCCTGCTGGGGTCCCCCGCAATTGTCTGTAGCGTTATAGTTCCACCAGAAATTGCCACCGCTGGGGTAGCCGTAGTCCCATGAGTCATAGCTACCCTTGTAGTCCATTCCTTGGTAAGCTCCTCCTGCAAAATCGCCTCCTCCGAGGAAGTTGTTGTGGTAGACTATCATGTTGCTTGAGATATAGAACTGAATTCCATTACCCGCGGTAATGTTGTTGCCGGTAACCGTCACATGGTCAGAGTTGAAGGCTAGAACGCCGAACCGGCTTATGTTTGACAGAGTATCATTGATGATTGTTGCTCCGTGGACGTTTGATAGAACGATCCCTTCAATCACGCTGCTGATCTGGAGGTTGCTGGCCTGAAAGTTCGTGCAGTTGACCACTATTAGTTGTCCGACAGGGATCCCGTTGACACTCGTTCCAGAGCATCCCTCGAAGTAATAGATTGGTTTGCCATTGACCAGGTTGTCCGTTGTAATTGTATTGGAGCTGAGCTGAGCAAGGCCGTAGACCATTGTGTTGGAGGGGCAACAGTCAGCTATGGTGGGTGGATGGAGGTCGATCCCCTGCCCGGAGAAAATATTGCCGGATATGGTGGTCTGGGTAACATTTGCGCCATCGTTAATCTCGATGCCCCTATCTGTTCCAGGTCCGAACTGATTATTCTCTATTAGCGCCTCTACCGTTGAGTCCGCTCCATAGCCCTCCAGAAATAGCCCGTAGACCCCATCTTGGACGAACTTGTTTCCAGAAACGACCATGCCGGTGGTCCCGAAGGATTCCATTCCATTGACGCATGGGGACAGTGTATTTCCAGAGACAGCTATGCTGGTGGAAGAATGAATGCTAATACACGGGCCTGCAACTTGCGTTTCCCCTCCACCCCCCGATGAGATGTAGATGGGTTGAACAGAGAGATTGTTCCCTGATAATGTGACATACTTAGAGGCTTCAACGGTGATGCCGGAGCGACCGTCGCTTAGAGTCGAGTTCTCAACTCTACCGTTTGCAACGTTGGAGAGATAGACGTCGGCATCATAGTAGCTGAAGGCATTGATGCTGCCGCTACTACGGACGCGGACGTTTCGGATTACGAAATTGGCGTCAGTGTTTTCCACAAAAATTCCGGAGCCACCGCAACCGGCCCCTGGTTGGCAGAGGTCGATGTCCCAGTTTGATATGACATAGGGGTCCGACGCTGTGCCCGACCCACTCTTAACACCATTGACATATGTGAAGCCTGAGTTTCCATCGATAAATATGGGAGCGTGCGAGTTGGAGCTGGGAGGCGGGCCCAAAGTAAGTACGAGTTGTGGTGGGTTGGCACCCTCCTTCGAGGAGTAGTACGCTCCGTCACTGCTGGGCGAGGTGACTCCGAGACTTACAACACCGTCCCACTGAACTACCGGGGTGAGATCAACCTCGTACCACTGTCCGGAGGACACTCTGCCGAGAGAAGCGACTACTGGACCCAGAGCGGGGAAGTTGTAGTTCCATTTCACGGTCGAGTCCGACCAGGCACCAGTGGTAATGTGGAAGTCTCCTCCCCGGTCCGAAGAGTCTACCTGGAACAAGCGCAATTTTGCGCTAGTCACCTGGCACGAGCCTACTCCTGAAATAGAGAACTTCAGGAGAAAATTCCTCAGGGGGCTGGCATCAGCGACCAGGGTCGTGCTGGTCCCGAAATTCGTGTCTGGCTGGTCAGCCCGGACGGTAGCATCGTCAGTCGGACTGAAGACCAACGTCGTCGAGCAAGCAGTAGCTCTCACAGGAGCAAACAACGAGACAACTGATAGTATCAATAGACAAGCTACTAGCAGGGCTGACGGCTTCAGAGGCAGGAGATACTGGTGAATATGAATACTTCCTACGACAAATGGGTAAAAATAATCATGAATAAAAAGTTGCCTCGAAAGAGTATCCGTTGATATCCAAAGATAACCAGTCCCAGCCCCGGCCTTATAAAACCTCAGCCAACGAGCTGTTCCGCCGAAGTGATTGGAAATAAGACCAGAATTTCCAAGGTTCGCGGCACAAACCCTGAGTCGCGATGGGTAGTCTCCCTAGAAGACTCCAAACATGCCGTGGAAAAAGAGAGATGATTCTTCAATCGAGTTTAGAAAAGGAAAGGGGAGTTTCGAAATCCATAGTGTGAAGTAGTCAGGACTGACTGGTCTTCCCCGGGCTACCAGTGGAAACCCTGCTTTGCTGGAAAGATGGACCCTATGGCTTATCCTGATGTTTCGAGTCGCTTTCGGACTACCAGATACCAGTCAGCGTCGCGATGGGCGGTGAAGCCATTCTTGAGATACATTGAAAGCGGGCCTGGAAAATTGTAAGCAGCAGACTCTGGCTTTTTTACTGGATAGGCTTCAGCAAACTCTAATCCCTTTTGGGAAAACTTCTTGCACGCAGCGTTCAGTAGATGGGACGCGACTTTTTGGTTGCGATGTGTAGAGGCTATTACGAAGCAGACGATTGAACCAACTTTCTCATATTTATCGGGGCCGGAGCTCATCAGCCATTGGACTCCGGGGTAGCTGCTGCGAGGAGCGGCGTTACACCAGCCAACGGGCTTTCCATCATCGTAGGCGAGGAATCCGTGCATCCTATCCTCCTCGACAAGGCTCGAGGCCTCACGACGACTCTCGGCTTTTCCCTTGTTGTTTGTAAAATGATAGGCCGAACAGTAACAGTCAGACCAGTCAGGATTGTCCGCAAACGCAACACTGTCGAAGAACTCTAGGAAGTCGTCTCTCAGAGACGGAGTTAGTTCTTTGACAACCATATCTCTCATGAGAGATTGTGATAGCGCTCTTCGATATCTGCTTTCTTCCGGCGTAGCAGGGAGATAGTAGTGCAGTCTCTGGAAGCACTTAGTCTGTCATGCTACATGGTTCGCTGGAAGAAGAGTGGCGTCGTCGGATCCGTACACTAGATTCGCGAGGTGCTCGGGCTTGATTCGGAATCGGGCTGGTCGAACCGGAAGTCTTGTCTAAGTCACACTAGTAGACCAACCGGAACGGATGTCTCTAGTCGTCCAGCTATCTGAGTGGTCGTATCAAGATCGTTTCACCCAACGTATTTCCCCTTTCTGCAACACGTGGTAAGGCTGGAGGTAAGAAATCAAAAATGTCGTCAAGAACAACCGTCGAATACCCAAACATTCCGTCGATACTAGCTCTCGTAGGAGGCGCCTTGATAGTACTCTTTGACATATTCCTCCTGACAATCAGCATAGTCATACTGCCACATCTCAACTACACCAACTTCACTACGCCAAGAGGCTACACAGGCAGTCCCGGCTCTCTCGCCGCAGGCTTCGTCGGAGCAATCGCAGTATTCGGCCTCATCTGTGGCATCATCGTCACCATGTCCGCCGTTCTATTGCGCCTAAAGCCCAACCAGCGACAGACGTGGGGCATACTGGTACTGGTCTTCAGCATCCTAGGCTTCTTCGGCTTCGGAGGCTTCATCGTCGGATCAGTTCTGGGAATAGTCGGCGGAATAATGACCCTCAGATGGAAACCACTACCGACAGCACCAACAACACCCCCTCAATAGGGAGAACCGATCGGACTATCGCGACGGGAGAAGGGTGAGGCGAAGACATGGAGAAACTACAGATCCTCCTGATAATGCTCGTATCGGCTACAGGCGGACTCGCAGTCTCGGGATACATCCTCGCCCTAATCCTAACCCCCACAGAATCACCCTTGGAAGTTCTCTCTCACCTTCTC
>VBAY01000208.1 GCA_005883085.1 Candidatus Bathyarchaeota archaeon | reverse complement strand
CCGCGCCAACATGGATGAGCGAGGCGGTAACGTTGATGATGTCGCATATTATCACTCGGAACGATATTGCGGTGCCATTGTCAATGAGCCTGACCATCGCTAGTCCAAATGCGTCAGTGGTTACCGGCCCTACTTGCTGGCTCCCGGTAAGGTCGACGTGGAATGTAACCTGCTGGACTTCATTGTGTTCGTCTGACGTTTCAAGCCCTTGATGTTCGGCAAGCGCAGGAGCTACTTGGACCGTGACTACGAAGATCGCTAGAGAGACGAGAAGAGCAATCGACAACATTTTTTTCAAACTAAAACTTCCGTGGCTCTCGTATCTTTCTGCATCAGGATTTATGACTTTTCCAGAAAATCAGCCTCTGCGACAGCCGTGGATAGAGAGAGATGTTCATAGAAACCTCGCAATAAGCCGATCTCCTTTCAGCCGGTGGAAATGCCTTACTTAGGCGGGCGCTGGCGAAGCCGTTCCCTTCTGAATCTTCACGGTGACAGCGACGGCGCCATCGTCTGCATTCTCCACGACGAAGAACCATTTTCCCTTCGAGGGTGCCGTAAATTCCAGTTTCGCATTTTCAACGCCTTCCTCGCCTGTCTCGCTCCAGAATTCTTCGCCCTGATCTAGGTTGTCCAGATTATCGTCATCAAGGAGATAGACATTGACGAGGCCAGACGCCGTGACCTCGCCTGTGAAATCCTTTCCTGCGTCTAGTTCAACCTCGTACTCTGTATAGTCGCCCTTGGCAATTGTCGGGTTGAAATCGGGTCGCAGCTTTACAGCCGGGGGTCTTGGGGTAGGTTCAACATTTGGTACCCCAGGTTTGGGTGCGGTGATCGTAGAAGCGGTTAGTTTAGAGCCAGCTTTCGGTCCGAGTGTTCTGACTGACTCCGGTTTCGGTGATGACCTTTGATCGATTTTTGTTGACGATTGATAGTTTGGAGTGGTCTGTTTCTCAGCGGGCCGATGTTGAGAAGTCTTGGTCTCGATTTGTGAGTGACGGGTTGTCACTGGAATCTTCGAAGCTGGGTCTGAAGTCATAGATCCTCTAGGCGGGCTGATGTTGGCCAGCAATGGAAATACGAGAGAGACCAGTATCAGCACGCCCGCGATGGGCCATGATAATGCCTGGAGAAAGGCGGCTATGGTCACGATTATCGCGGCTATGTTGCTGAGAAGTAGCAGAGGCCTTGACGACATTTCATCAACTACTGGTATTGTGGAGAAATCGATTCTGCTTGCACAAAACTGAATTGTAACCGTGAGAGCTCAAGGAGAGAGTTCCCCTGCTGTTCTTCGGACAACCCCGTTTAGGGGGCAGACGTACCCTACCCAAGCAAGCCTACGAAGGCCCACATCTCACTGTTTTACGAACACGAATCCTAATCTGGTGTAACTTTTTTCCCAAACATTCTCTTTCATGGTGACCCCGGGGCGGTCGATTTTTCCCGTGCCCCGCCCTTCACGGGCCATCACCTGTCTCCCTTAACCTCCAAGCATGAACCGTAACATCATTTCCAGGAAAAAATAGTATGATCAAGTGTTCATTTGTACACATGCGATTTTTACGTTACGACGGCCAAATAATCGGCTTGGAAGCCCAGAGTGTTGAGCCAAGAGATCGACAAGGAAGAGAAAAGGTCACACACACCCACCGAGACCATTGCCCAAGCGTGCAGATTCTGCGGAAAACCAACCACCAACCTCTACGCAAACATTCCCATATGTCCCGAATGCGCCAGAACCAAACGACTCAACTAATTCTCTGGCCTCGAAGCCACAGGCGTTGCCCGTTCGATGCTAGCTACTGATTCTCTGAACCTAATCGGTCTTTCGCCTGTTTCAAGGTCAAATGTCGTGCCAGAAATGAGAGGGCGATGGCAGGAAACAGAACCAGGCCGACGAGGATCAGCATTGAACCCGCTGTAGTACTGATGGACGCCCCGGTGGGCTGATTGCCCAGGTTACCCGGCTGCGTTGACTGAGTTGAGAAAGTCCCCCTTGAATTGGATCCGAATGTAGTCGAAGTCTGAGTTGATGGTGCGAGATTCCCGGGAAGAGTTACGAGCCCGAAACCGATCAGTACGCCCAGCGTCAGACTGAGTCCAGCTCTGGTTCTTCTCCCGAGTCTCAAGATCGAGCCCTCTCCTCCAGTATATCCATGATACTCATGGGCCTTGGCTCCGCATAATCCCACAGGTTAGAACAGCCCGATCCGTTATCAGAACGGCCTCAACCTCCACGCTCGCCAGGTCTCGCTCCACGAGACCGCAACCGCTGATATGCCAAAGACGAATGCCATGATATTGTGCGTGGAGAAATCTGGCCGGTAAATAATTGGATAGAGCGCAAGCATCACGGTGAACATGGTCGAGTAAAACAAGTATCGGGGAAGCATGAATCCCAAGACTCCGACAAAGTTCTGCAAAACCCCGACCTTTACCTGCTCGATCAGATGATATTCGCCGGTCGAGTCCTTCTCCAATAGGCCCAGACCCCTCAACTTCTCTAGATGATGCAAAGCGACACTCGGACTGCTCAACCCCAAGGCTCTCTGGACGGGTCTGACGCCGACAGCCTGTTTCTTTGACCCGAGAATGTGCCAGTAGACACGCAAAGTCACGCCTTTCAACTCGGACTCGACAACCCTCTCCCGATCCTCTGCCAAAATGTACCAAATCTCCAGATCGTGAGGGAAATCCTTAGTTCAATACAAGCTTACCCGTCGGGCTACGAGGGCGTTCGGATTTCCGAACACCATGTTCTAAACACTGGGATTAAGCCCACGCGCGACCCTACCATATGACGAACAACTATGATACTCCGTAGAGCAACAGTAGCCTACTTGCTAATTCTCAGCAGCCTCACCCTCATCCCAGTCTCCGTCTACCTCACAACCCCGACAGCCCATGCACTGATCCCGTTCACCTCATACCAGGACATTCAAGCATTCATTCACACTAGCGGCTGCAGCAGCTCGACCCGTATGCTGTACAATCGGGGCGCTCTTACTACTGGCCCAACAACATCAGTCTTCGGCGCCAATTCGAACAGTGCTTCAAGCCAAAGTCCCACCCATTCTGAAACGAATCAGCAGGTGTCCGGCGTTGATGAACTCGACAATGTCAAGAACGACGGCCAGTATATCTACACGATAACAAACAACACTGTCGCCATCGTCCAAGCCTATCCGACAACAGATTCCAGACTTCTCTCCAGAGTCAATGTTAGCGGGACTTTGCAAGGAATATTTGTGGTCGGCAACAGGCTTGTCATCGTAAGCGAGATTCTAGGATACTCATATCCGTACTATAACGGAGGCGCACCGCCTCCTGCACTAACCACGGGCGCCTCTCAACCCGGCAACATTGCAAAGATATACCCTATTCAATTCTCAGGGACCACTTCGCTCTTCGTATTTGATATCAGCAACCACGCCAACCCGGTGATCACGACAAGAGTTGACGTAAACGGGACGTTAGCCGGTGCTCGACTAATTGGAAACGACGTCTATCTTGTAGCAACACAGCCAGTCGTCTGCTACGGCGAGATCCCGCTCCCAGAGCAAGTCATCAACGGCCAAGTGGTAAAGGCCACGCCCACACAAGTCTATCACTCGGACGTTGTCGACCAAGGCTACAGCTTCACCACCATCGTCGGGTTCGATACGACACAGAACAACCCCAGTCCTTCCGCGAAGATCTATTTGATCGGAACGACTAGCACGATCTACGTTTCTGTTCACGACATCTATCTCACACAGCCGATGTGGAGCCAGAGCCAGCAGACGATAGTGCACCGTATCAGCATCGACGGTATCGCAATCACCTACCAGGCTACAGGAGCGGTACCGGGACACGTTCTGAACCAGTTCTCGATGGACGAGTACAACGGATACCTCCGGATTGCAACAACCAACTGCTGCAGCCAGAGCGGCGGTCCCATGCCACTCGCATACGCACAAGTCAGCCAGCAAGAGACAAACGTGTATGTTCTTGACAAGAGCCTCCACACCACCGGAAAGCTAGAGGGATTATCGCCAGGCGAACAGATCTATTCGGCCCGGTTCATGGGCGACAAAGTCTACCTTGTCACATACAAGCGAACGGACCCGCTCTTTGTCATTGGCCTCCAAGACCCCGCTCGGCCCAAGTTGCTCGGCCAGCTCAATGTAACGGGCGTTTCAGATTACCTACAACCGTACGATGAGACACATCTTATCGGCATCGGCCAGTCAGGCACCGATGTTGCATGGGAGAATGCGGTCCGGTTCACAGGTCTCAAGATCA
>VBAY01000176.1 GCA_005883085.1 Candidatus Bathyarchaeota archaeon | reverse complement strand
TCAACACAGCACTCGGATCAATCACTCTGGTTCTAGGACTGCTCGCGTTCCTTTCAGCCTACGGGATCTGGAAGAACAAGACCTGGTCGCTCACCATCGCGCGACTCGTCAACATTGCGATAGTTCTTTTCAGCACGGGTCAGGAATCATATACCATCGCAACCGCGACAATCGCAAACACCGTCGCAGGCTCACTAGGAGGGACTGCCATTGCCCTCGGCCTCTGCATCGGAGTAGTACTCAATCTTCCCAACGGTCCGCTCCGATCTTGATCAGCTTTCTCTTCTCCAATACCCTCTCCAACGCAGACGCGAGTTCTTCGTCAGGAGCTATTGTCCTTATGTAGTCTAACAAGTCGCCCGCGACCGCCTGCTTACTCGTCTTCTTGACCCTGCTTCCGCCGGGCCTGTTTTTGTTGCCTGCAAGCTTCTTGGTGCCCATTCCGGTGCTCGACATCCGATCCCCCTTGTCGCGGAGACCTTTGTTGTTCAATCCGGGGATCATACCCCTCGTCTCGCTCAAGGGGCGGACCGGAACTTCAAGAAGTATTCCATTCTTCATGATGACAGCGGTTCTGTGCCATGGACTGATTTCGCTTTCCGGAAGTAGCCTCTTAGAAATACCGGCATGGAGTCGTTTCGAATATTTCACCTGCTTTACGCCTTCGGTCTCGCTCCGCTTCTTCGCATCGAAGACTTTCTTGCCAGCGATCCTCTGTTTCGCTTTACGAGGTTTCATGTTGTCTTCCAGACTGTTGTGTCTCGGTTATTTTTTCTGGAATTGTGAGTCAGATTTCAACGTCATCTTTTTCTGAGATTGTCAAGCTCCTTCACCATTTTAGCATAAGAATACTTTCCGGCATCTGCGCCTGCCCAGTCCTCCATTCTGGGAATGGGTTTCAGCATCAAACCTTCACTGGCCTCGACAACCTGTATTCTCCCCCCCGGTATCCCGTACTTCGTCATCAGCTCTGCCGGTATTCTGATCTGCCCCTTCGGGGTAACGGTTATCCTCCACTCTGGTCCCTTCGCTTCGTGATCTCGATCTCGCGACTCTCTGATCCCTCCGGCCCCACTCCAAGCTATTGATTTCGAGGATTCTCGCATCCTGTCGATGGACTTGGAAGCCTTGGTCATCTGTCTCTTTCGAACTTCATTCGCGCGTGTAGTGCGAAGGCGAATCATGTTTCTTTGCTTGAGGATTTTCTCGATTCTGTTGGCAAGTTGGCTGTTGGGACCTGTTGACCTGAGATATTCCAGAAGGTCTCCTTTCGTTGTCTTTCTGGTTAATCGGAGGATGAGGTTGGTGAGGGTTTCATGCTTTCCCCTGACTCGCGCAAGAGCGTTGTAGGCCTGTTCTGATACAGTTAGAGTCTTGCGAGGCATAGCAAAAGACAGCCATTCGCGGTGCCATAATACTCCTGTCTATGCATCAAAAGAAGAATGAGGCCCGCCAACCTGACGGATTCCGTTTAATATTCCGCCTTCGCATACTTCTAGACGATAAGAGATTGACCGTTGAAGAGAGACCTGGACGCAATCGAGAGGGAGCTGGCCGAGATCAAGATTGGGCCTTCATCACCACAAAGCCCTCGCGTTGTCGTGCTGAAAGGATTGTGGAAAGGGCTACGAGTCAGCAAGCATGACAATGCCAAGGCTAAGAGATCCTTCTTCAAGAATGCGTCCGACTAGACGGTTCTATGTACTCTTGCAAGAGAAAGAGTCCCAAAAGAAACGTGCCCGTAATGGGCTTTATTCGGCGGTCTAGGAGCGAAAGAGGCGTGACTGTGAAGGATATACCCCGAAACGCCTATAGCTTGGGAGACCAGTTTTCTACGCAGGTGAATGACAAGATGCGCAATCCGTTCCGAAGGAAATCCAAGAAGACAGAAGAAGCACCAAAACAGGCATAGGCTAGTTCTACCAGAAGATTAGGTTTCCCAGACGGAGAAGCCGACCTAGCACGCAGGCTATGATCCGAGCGATGATCTGGGAAACGATACCTTTCCGAGATCAGCTTCGAAGATCACTTTTTGAGAATCCAGTTCTTGAAATCGGTTTGAAAACCAGCGATAGAATCGGCTCTTGAGAAACAGGTTTCTGAAACCGCAATTCGAAAACAGGTTATTGAAAGCCGTTTTTGAAACATCTTTCTGAAAACGGAATCACGATTTTTCCCTGGCCCCGGGGCCTACTCAAGTCTCGCACCCCCAGAATTCAGTCCACGCCTTCGCGGCCGCAGCATATCCCTGAAGCACCGGGCCCCTTCCAAAGAAAACCCTAACACGGGGGCCGACTGAGATAGAAGATAATGAGTCTAGCTTACGGTCTTTTTCCGTAATGATTTCAGAGTCTTCTCTTCCTCCGTCCTTCTCTCCGCGTATCTTGCCACAATGAATCCCAGCATTGTTCCTGCGTACAATCCAGCTAACGTTCCATTGAGAAGGAAGCTTACCGGTCCAATATTCGTCTTCTCCCAGGATTGCAGGAAAGGATTATTCTCGTATTCAAGCGAAACCCACAC
>VBAY01000072.1 GCA_005883085.1 Candidatus Bathyarchaeota archaeon | reverse complement strand
CCGGATGCCTCAAGGGGAGCTCGATCATCTCCCGGACTTTCTGGATAACAGGCCGAAGGCCCCCAATGTCCTCGTACGCGATCCTAGGGATCGCTCTAGGTGCTTCCTTCACTTGTTCGCCGACAGTGACTTGCGTCTGGTCTGTGACGATGACTGCTTCGGCGGTCGGAGTCGTGCTCGTGACGACAAGGTCGATCTTGCGACCCATCACGCTTATCGGCACATAGTCCCCTCGTGCCAGGACCCGGCCTTCCAGGATCTGGCTGAGATATTCCTCTCCTCCTACGATCCGGAGCGGTTCAGTTGGCGCCAAGGTTACGCGTTGAGCGATCTTTGCCTCGATCTTCCGAATCGTGACCTTGTCGTCTATTGAAACGCCAGCGTTGTTCCTCAGATAACCATCGATACGTATCGTTCCCTTTCCATGATCGGATTCGTATCCAGGCCAGGAGAGAGCAGTTGTCTTCTTCTTACCAACGATCTGGATCACGTCACCCGAGGTCAGACCGAGTTCGTCCACAACTTTCGGGTCTACTCGAGCAATACCTCGACCGACATCTCTCTGGTATGCGTCTGCGACTCTAAGCGTGAGTGTTTTTTCTGGCAAGGTTGAGTCTCTGAACTCCGTCAGAGCGAAATTATCTTTGAAGTAATAACTCTACCTGACTCTTGTCGAGACAGGCTATTGGTCTCCCTTTGCTAGAACTATCGTGATCGTGGGGCTTGCAAGAGTTGCGGCTTCCGGAACGCCTCGATCATTGCTCTCGCGAATTCTGGAAGATCGCTGGGGGTTCTTGACGTTACGAGATTTCCGTCCGTCACGACAGCCTGGTCGACATAGTGAGCTCCGGCGTTGATCATGTCATCCCTTATTCCCGCAACACATGTTAGCGTCTTGTTCTTCACAATTCCTGCGGAGGCTAGCACTTGGCCTGCGTGGCAGATAGCAGCAATAGGTTTACCCTGACGGTCAAGGTCCTTCACAAATCGGAGGATCTTGCCGTTGAGTCGTAGTTTTTCTGGCGATTTTCCCCCTGGAACGACTAGAAAGTCGAAGTTCTCTGAACTTACCTCGTCAATCGATGCGTTGGGTGTGATCGAGTATCCTTTCTTTCCCTTGATAGGGTCCTTCGTTAGTCCGATGATAATGGTGCTGATTCCCTCCTCTTGCAGGCGGTATAGTGGATGGAATAGTTCAAGGTCCTCGAACTCATCCGCGACAATGAAGGCCGCTGTCTTTCCCTTCAGATCGTTTGGCACCAACTACACCCCTGCGAGTTTGACCCTTGTTTAGCTGGTCCTAGCTTAGCTATAATGGCTTTTGGCGCTCTTTGAGCGCTTTCTAGACTCGTGGCTTCCCTGAGGCCTTGATCGACAGCTCTTGGTCCCGTGCGATTTATAGAGCGCCGAGCACACTATTCCTGTTAGTCGACGATGTCTGAGGATGTGAAGCGTATGGCAGACCTGCTGAAGTCAGGCGCCACTATGCTCTCTGACGTTTGTCCCGTCTGCGGAACGCCCCTCTTCAAAGTGAAGGGTGAGGTCTTCTGTGCCAAGTGTAACAAACCTGTGGTCTATCAGAAGGCTATGTCCCCCGAGGCCACCCTCTCCCCAGGCTATCTCCTGGAATCGGTTGAGATGACGATCGTCGGGAAGATCAGTGAAGCGAACGAGGTATTGAAGGTCGAGAAGGATCCTGAGAAGCTCTCGTTGTACAGTAACTTGGTTTTTGGTTGGCTGTCGATGCTGGAGAAGCTTCGGGGTCTGAAGGATTCGTTCAAGGAATAGCTGTTAGATTCTTCGGGTCGAACATTTTTCCATCGGCAAGGTTTGTCAGCTCTACTTTGCGTCTCTTTCGTTTAGCTAGGATTATTGGCATGCCTGCCTGCTCAGCCAATCCTAGAAGCTCTTTCTTCCTATCTTTCCCAAGCCACGATCGGTCTGTCTTGCATTCTATCAAGAATGATCTTCCATCTCTCATGCAGACTAGGTCGATGGGTTTCGATTGCGCTGCCCTTATGACCAAGTATCCTTCTCTTCGGAAAATATCTCTGATTCTGTACTCTAGCCTTCTGCCCGTTTCGTAATTCGACAAGTTTCTTCCGATTGTTGGACATTCGGTCTCTTAAGAACAGTGGATACCTGCGAAACTATTCAGATCCTCAATTAGGAGGATGCACGCTTCTTCCCAGCAGGAAGAGAGCAAGTTTCGAATTCAGCAAGCCTTGGCCTACCGAGACACGAACTGAGAAACGATTGAAAACGTTCTCAAGGCGGAATCATGTGAATATCATCTAGCAAATCACCCATTTTCAGCCCTGATATCGGGTCTGTGACGCCCCCTTCAACTCTCCCGAAATTCGTTCGGAATTGTCGTGATCTCCGCCAGGCCATCCTGGCCTGGATTTGTGCCCTGATCAGCCTGTTTCGCCGATAATCCATGCTGGACAGAAAATGCTCCTGGGAAAATAGGGAGTCTTAGCGACTGACCCTCGCGTCGTAAGAGTGGTTCCCTTGGACTATTGTGAAACTAACCGGTTTGAGAATGAAAGCACAGATTTCTCGCCAATGGCGATCGAATTCCGGTTCAGGACCAGTCCATGTCATCTGATGACAAATGGAAATCTTTTAATCAGAACCCAGCCCGTCCTCACCCTCTGGGCTAGGATGCGTACAGAGGCAAGACGCCCATCCAAGAGACTGGTGAAAGCGCCTGCAAAAAGCAAAACGGAAAGAAGAATACGAAACACGGATAAAACAGGCCCTAGCCGTACTCAACGAAGTCTCCAATGACAATACAACCCCTCGCAACATCCGACGAGCAGCCAAAGGCGCGATGGACGCGCTCCAAGCACAGGGCCATACAATAGGCGTACGCGCCTCAAACGCCATCTCAACACTAGACGAGATCAGCCAAGACCCTAACATGCCGCCATACACGAGAGTCAAACTCTGGAACGTCGCGAGCATCCTTGAAGCAGTAAAAGACTAGAGCCATCCCAGGCAGCCGTTTCTTCACAGATCGCTAACGCTAGACGTTTTACCGAGCTTCTCCTGAAGCTCGCGAGAGGCTGGCTTTGGACAAGTATTTATCGCCAATCATCCTCACTCGTGCATGATAAGGAGCAGGGATTCTGAGAGGAAACCGGCTTCTACCTTTTCTAATAGCACTCATAGTGATAGCCTTCGCACTTGGATCGCTCTCGAGAACCCAGCCAGAAGGGTCTCTGCTACTCGGTTCCACTTGGCTGGTCTACGTAGTATATCTGGCTCCATTGCTCGTTTTCGGTCTGGTCATTGTTATGATTGCATACACGGCCTTCAACTGGCGATATCTGTCCGACGCCCTAGGCCTCGGGCTTGCACGGAGAAGGAAAGCCGCGAGAAAGAAAAAACAGTCAAGTATCATTAAGCTCGTCGTCTGGATGAGCTCATGGGCGGTCGCCATACTCGTCCTTACGCAGAAGTGCGGCGGGATCTTCTGCAACACTCAAGGCCAGGCTCCAGTCGGAGTCGACAAAGTCGTATCAGGATCCGTATCAGGCCCGCAGCTCCCGTTTCTGGTAACGGTCGCCCAGCTGAGTAGCATCGTACAGTCAAACTGGTTCCTAGCAGCCTTCTTGGGGTTCCTGGTGGTATCAACTGTAATAGTCGCGCGTGGCATTATTGTATCGTGGAATGAAACGAGGTCGGAACTAGTCGGCCAGTTGGCTCCACCCACGGCCGAGGGCATCGCGTCGGTTGAAGATGCGTTTCGCATCCTTGAGGCCCGGACAGAGGCCGACCCTAGGACCAGGATCATCAACTGTTACATGCGTATGGTCCAATCCGCCCAGCGACTAGGCGCCAGTATCACCTCCGACCAGACGGCCAGGGAACTAGAAATGGCGATACGTAAGATGTTGGTGATCAAAGGATCATCTATGCGAGAACTGACAGATCTCTTCGAGGAGGCACGGTACAGTCTTCATCCTATAATCGAAGATGACGCAGATCAAGCACAACAGTGCCTGCTTGATATTGCGCACGAGATGAATATTTCACTCAGCGTCTGAGAATTGAAACGCAGTACTCTAACGCTTCTAGCGATTGCCTCAGGCTTCTACCTTCTCCTGCTAATTGTGCTCCGAAGTCTCATACCTGAGACGCTAGCTCCCACTCTTCCCCTGCTTGCGCTTCCCCTAGTTGTGTTGGCTCTGATTCTCACCCTCAACCTTTCAGACAGATCCACGGCTCCATTCGAGTTGAAGGCCCGGGAGACTCCTAGGAGGATGCGTGCCATGGACATGCAGTCTCTCACTAGGCAAGTAGAGGTCGCAGGCAGATCTAGTCCTGGCTATTTCGACACGGTTCTGCGCAATCGCCTCCGCGACCTGTTGATAGAGAAGGTGAGTCTTGAAACAGGCATGGAAAGAGAATCGGTAAGAAGGACACTTGCGGATGAAAGACAAGGTCCACTATTACTCGGAGACTTCGCGCTCTATCGGCTACTATATTATCCTCCAGCTCGCAAGTCCGAGGCGCGCCTGCAAATGCTACGAGAAACTATCGATAGAATAGAGAGCTGGAAGTGATGAAAGTAGAGGAAGCGGCGGAGAAATGTCGCGAAGTTGTAAACCAGGTCAGAAAAGTCATCGTGGGAAAGGAACCCGTCCTAGAGAAGGTAATGCTTGCGATCCTCGCCAATTCCCACATTCTCTTTGAGGACTACCCCGGTCTGGCGAAGACTTTGCTTGCTCGAAGCTTCGCCATGAGCATGGGCTGTGACTTCTCTCGAATCCAGTTCACTCCCGACCTCTTGCCATCCGATATTACCGGGACGTACGTGTATAATGTCAAGACTGGTGAGTTCGACCTCAGGCGGGGCCCAGTTTTCACCAACTTGTTGTTGGCGGATGAGATAAACAGAGCTCCGCCTAAGACGCAGGCTGCTCTTTTGGAGGCGATGCAGGAACGCCAGACCACGCTGGACGGGAAGACCCACGTTCTTACTGACCCGTTCATTGTAATCGCGACGCAGAATCCCATCGAGTACGAGGGAGTCTACCCGCTTCCCGAGGCGCAGCTCGACCGGTTCTTGGTCCGGCTCCAGCTGGGATATCCGAACAGGGTGGAGGAGGTGGAGATTTTGAGAAGACGAATGCAGCGGGGCCGAGAGGATGTACAGCTTGAGCCCGCCGCGAGTGCGGAAACGATTCTTGCGCTCCAACGGACAGTTGAGGAGATCCACGTGGACGATGATGTTCTCGGATACGTGACTGATATCGTCCAGGCGACAAGAGCTAAGCGGCAGATCGAGATAGGTGCTAGTCCTCGTGGGGCCCTTGCGATATTCAAGCTTGCGAGGGCGAGAGCGGTTTTCAACGGTCGAGACTTCGTCATACCAGATGACGTAAAAGAGGTGGCCGGTCCCGCGCTCGTTCACCGGATGATCATGAAAGCAGAGTCCTGGGTCAAAGGGGTTGACCCACGACAGGTCATAGACGAGATCTTGAAGGTTGTTCCAGTACCCAAGTCCAAGTGATCTGCTAGCGCTTGTTTACCAGAAAAGCGAGCCTCTATTTTGCGCTAGCGTCTGTCGTGCTGGTGCTAGGTCTGTTTCTCCAGGACTGGCAGCTGGCTTCAATGGTTCTCCCGCTTGCCTCTCTCTTTTTCTTCGCAAACTTCTGGGGTCTCCCTGAAAAATTGGAACTGGTCGTAGACCATCAGATTGTTCCGAATGATAGCTTTGGGGATGAAGACATCGCGGTGAAGATCACTGTCTCGAACAGGACCGGCCACTCGCTTGGAAACGTCGAGGTCACCGAGAATCTCCCTGGCGTGGTCACGCTTGAGAGTGGAGCGAGTCGAGTGCTGACTCAAGTGGGAGCAGCAGAGACGGTCGAGTTCTCGCTAGGTTTCGACAGCCCTATCCGTGGACGCTATAGGATCGGGCCGCTAGTTGCGAGGGCGCAGGATCCGTTGGGGCTCTATCTGGTCGAGAAGAGGTCGGAAGCTGAGATTCTCTCGATCATACCGAGGCCGGAACGGATCAGAGGAGCCGAGCTGCGTCCTCGACATCTTGGTCCCTGGCCTGGGACGATTCCTGCCAGGACTCTAGGTCCCGGGACAGAGTTCTACAGTGTGCGCGGATACGTCGCAGGAGACGATCCGAAGCGGATCAACTGGAAGGTCTCCGCCAAGCATAGACGGTTGATGCTGAACGAGATGGAGGCTGAAAGGGTTACCGATGTAATGGTCGTTCTCGATACAGACGTCAGCTTCTACGAGATTGCGGAGGCTGAATTGTTCGAGCGTGGAGTAAGAGCGGCCGCTTCCGTGGCAAGTCTCCTGTTGAGGCAGGGAAACAGGGTCGGGATGATATTACAAGGAGAAGAACGCGGCGTTGTCTCGCCGGCTTTCGGTAAGAGGCATGAACGAAATATTCTCTATCTTCTCGCAGCTGCGAAGCCTGGGAGAGCGATGCTCTCGACGAGTTATGTGATGACGTTGCTGGCGCGGCTGATGCTGCCGGCGAGGGCGCAGGTACTGATCATCTCTCCTTTACTAGACTCTACGATCGTTAGCGGTGTGCGGGATCTTGCAGCCGCCGGTTATAGCATACTGGTTCTCGCCCCTTCGCCGAAGGAGCCGACCAGGTTCGAGTCTGAGCAGGAAGAGATCGCATATCGAATTCTGATGCTCGAACGATCCAATACCTTGCTTGCGCTGGAAAAGATATGCACGGTCGCCCATTGGCCCGCAGACATTCCTCTCTCAACAGTTCTTCGCGAGGTGAAACGCCCACGGATCATGATTCGCGTCTAGTGTCAGCTGTCAGGGTTCCTATTCTGGTTGTGAGATTGCACTATTTGATCTTAGCACCGTGGATCGTTCTCTCGGTTCCGTCACGGGTGTTCCTGGGACTGGGGACTCCCATTATGCTGGCCATCATCGCTGTGGGATTATCAGGTACATTGGCGAACAGGAAGGTGTTTACGATTCTGGCCTCTGTGTCACTGCTGGCATCACTGATCGGGGGGAAGGTAGGAGTTGATCTTGCAAAGGCATCAACTCCTGATACTGCTGTTCTATTGCTTCAATTCGTGGCGGTGATATTCTTCATAGAAGCAACAAGAGTAGTCTCGGCTTTCGATAGTGAGGCGAGGGAACTGGCAGGAAAA
Organism: Candidatus Bathyarchaeota archaeon; assembly: GCA_005883085.1. Taxonomy (GTDB): domain Archaea; phylum Thermoproteota; class Bathyarchaeia; order 40CM-2-53-6; family 40CM-2-53-6; genus 40CM-2-53-6. The sequence continues at coordinate 3,070 of VBAY01000072.1, read as the reverse complement.
ACGGATGAGGGGTCACAAGCTGTCAAGAATAGACTCGGTATATGGATCACAGGTCAGCTGACTAGGCAGGCACGACTTGTGGTCGGGGCACTAGGTCTTTCACTTGTCCTCCTTGTGTTCGGAGGCCTCATCAATGTGTCGATCAACCAGTTAGCCTTCTCGGCAGTCCTTGTCTTGCTTGTGGTCGGGGCTCTTCTCTTTCTCATAACGCAAGAGCGTGAACCAGAAACGCGCCAGGCATCGCTTTCCTAGAGCCTGGGCCAAGCTGTTACCACAGGTTGGATCGTGTGCTTTTGATCGTCTGAGGCCCACTCGACGCTCACACCACGAAAGTCAGTTTACTCTGGATGGCCGGTCCGAACCGTCCACTTATGCAGTGCGAGGGTCAGTCGCTAAGACTCCCTATTTTCCCAGGAGCATTTTCTGTCCAGCATGGATTATCGGCGAAACAGGCTGATCAGGGCACAAATCCAGGCCAGGATGGCCTGGCGGAGATCACGACAATTCCGAACGAATTTCGGGAGAGTTGAAGGGGGCGTCACAGACCCGATATCAGGGCTGATAACGGGCGAATCCGAGAACCATTCTTGAAGACTCTATGCCTGTGGAGGGGCGCGGAGGGTAACCCCATGCGAGAACACACCGCAAAGCCGGAGGCCTGGTTGAGGCTGGGATTCTGGAAGATGCTATTAGTACGTTAATCCCGCCATAGGCTTGTGAAAGAGCAGAGCCTGAAACAGGCCTTCGAATACATCCAAAAAAACAAGGAATCATTCCTCCGGGACTTCCGCACACTCCTCCGACAACCAAGCGTATCCGCCCAAGGAAAAGGCATCGCAGACTGTGCCCGAATCGTCAAGAAAAACATGGACGCAGCCGGAATAAAGACCCAGATTCTCCCAGAAAAAAACGGCAACCCAATCGTCTGCGGAGAAGTAAAATCAAAATCCTCCAACAAAACCCTGCTAATCTACGGCCACTACGACGTCCAACCAGTCGAGCCACTGGAAGAATGGGACTCCGGACCCTTCGACGCGAAGCTGCAGGGAAAGAAGATAGTCTCAAGAGGCGCGGCCGACAGCAAAAACAACGTCACCAGCTGCATCAAAGCCGCCGAAAGCTTTCTGAAAGCGACCGGTGATGTGCCTCTTAACCTGAAATTTCTCTTCGAAGGAGAAGAAGAGATCGGCAGCCCGCACCTTCCAGGATTTATCGACGAGAACAAAGAGCGACTGAAAGCTGACAGCGCCGTCTGTTACGATGGAGATTTCGACGAGACAGGCCGGCCAAAGATCAGCCTAGGTGTCAAAGGACTACTCTATGTCGAACTAAGATGCAAGAAGGCTAGAGAGGATCTTCACTCATCCTACGCCCCACTCGTCGAAAACCCAGCTTGGCGACTAGTCTGGGCAATGAACACGATGAAAAACCCAGACGGAAAGATTCTGATCAAAGGATGGTTCGACGACGTCGAACCATTCACGCCCGCACAATCAAGGCTTGTCAGCAAGATTCCATTCCGCGGAGAAAACTATCTCAAAGAATGGGGCCTGAAAAAATTCCTCACCGCAAAAACAAACAGAGAGGCATTGAAAAAATACCTGATGGAACCAACCTGCACAATCTGCGGCTTCAAAACAGGATACATCGGACAAGGATCCAAAACCGTCCTTCCTGGAAACGCGATGCTGAAGATCGACTTCCGCCTCGTATACAACCAGAACCCGAAAAAATTGCTCGCTGCTCTAAAGAATCACTTGCATCAGCACGGATTCGACGACATCCAAGTCAAAGCACTAGGATTTCTAGAACCCTCCAGAACAAAGCCATCGGCACCAATCGCCCAGGCTGCCGATAGGGCTGCAAAGATAGCCTACGGACGTAGCGCAGTGGTTCTGCCGAGAAACCCGGCATCGGGCCCCGATTACCTATTCACAAAACGACTAGGCCTGGACAGTATCTGGACAGGAAGCGGGCCACCCTCAGCTTACAGCCACGCCCACGCGCCAAACGAGTATACGACAACGGACGATTTCATAGCAGGAATACGATACATCACCGCCATAATCCACCAATACGCAAGTATTGTCTAATGCCTCTCCACACATCGGGCCTCACCGGGCCTCTGCCGTGGGTCCCGGCCACTCAGTTTCCACGTTAGAGTCCAAGGTACGGTTGGCTCTTGAACCAATCAGGGCAGATCGGGGTTAGGAACAGGCTAAGCCTTGGTTGCCATACATTATACTAACAAGAAAAGATTTCCATCTCCTGGAACCCGCGTAGTCCTTCTGGGATCTTTGCTGCGACCAGGTCAATGATTAGTTTCACGGTCCGGTCGTCGTTTGGATGAAAGACAGGGAAGATTAGTGGGCGGGTCCCAGGAACAGCCCGAACCAAGAGCACGATAGCTCTTGGGTGGTCATCAGGTTGGAACCCGGGATCCCACAGGATCCGAACGTTGGACCACGCCTAATAACAAGCCGTCACCTAGAGTGACTTTTCAACCATTCAGTTCCAGTATATCTTGCCCTCCGCGTTTTATCGACATGCCACGCGAGTAACCGTTACACGTCGTCAAGGTTTCGAAACGTTCTTATTGCGTGGACGACCTTGTCTGTTTTGGTCATCAGGTTGAGGAGTCACGTTAGAAACAATCTAGCTGATGCGCTTCACGGTTGCGAGCGCCAACCCAGCAAGGCGAGAGCAACTAGTATGCTCTCCCACCTGAGGCTGGGAGACAATTCTAGCTGACCGCAATCGGCAATGGCCGACGACCGCTTCTGGCCATATTGCTGCTGGCATCAATCGCATTTGCCATACCGGCAACCGCGTTTGCGGCCTCCAACGCCAATGCATCAGCAGCTTCTCCAAGCATGTTTGACCATATTGTTGTTCTGATCCTAGAGAATCACAGTCTAAACGAGATATACGGAAGCAGTTCTGCTCCGTATCTCACAGGGCTAGCTAACGCATGGTCTCTCTCTCAAGGATACAGCGCGGTAGACCACCCGAGCGAGCCCAACTATCTCGCTTTGGTCTCTGGACTCGCAGGAGATTGTAGCAATTCTTC
>VBAY01000175.1 GCA_005883085.1 Candidatus Bathyarchaeota archaeon | reverse complement strand
CTTATGATCGGCGACCAAGTTTTCGAGTATTCGAAGGTCCAGTGGAGAGTGGAAGGACGGATGCGGGGTCTCCGGTATGGGACGAACCCGCACCAGAAAGCAGCCTTGTATCGACCGAAACAATCGAAGGGCGGAATTGGAAAGGTCGATTGGGTAAAGTGGGGAAAAGATGGACCATCAGCGACGAACATTGAAGATGGTAGTCACGGTTTACGAATTGTGAGCTATTTCAGAGAACCGGCAGTGGCGGTGATGAAACATCTCAACCCGTCAGGGGTATCTGTATCTCAGGGAAAGGAGAGTCTAAGTCAAGTGTACGCGCGCGCCAGAGACGCGGACAACCGGGCCGCATTTGGTAGCGTCGTCGTATTCAACAGTCCTGTTGACCGGAAGACCGCAGAAGAAATCATGAAGAGTTTCGTTGAGGTGGTCTATGCGCCTGGGTATGGTTCTGAAGGCCTAGGGGTTTTCGAGTCCAAGAAGGATATCCGAGTTGGAGAAGTCCCAGCTCGACACAAGGAGGACACGTCTATGCCGCCCGATGTTGTGGTGCTGGATGATGGATCCTTGATCATAGAGGACCCCTACCGAACTAGCATACTGTCTATGGACGAGGTGAAACGGCTCCAGGTGCCTACCAAAAAAAGGCCGTCAGACCAGGAGTACTTGGATCTGCTGCATGCATGGTGGGTGGCTTGCGAGGTGCGGTCCAACGCGGTGGTCTTCTGGAAAAACGGGACATCGCTAGCGATCGGGACAGGCCAGCAGGACAGGATCGGGGCCATCGAGAACTCTATCGACAAGGCGCGCAAGCTTGGCCAAAGTCTGGTGGGAAGCGTGATGGCTTCCGACGGATTTCTTCCAAAGCTAGACAATGTAGAGGCGCTGGTGAAGGAGAACGTTTCAGCGATTGTCCAGCCCGGCGGATCAGTTGAAGACGAGGCCATCATCAAGGCCTGTGACGAACACGGGATTAAGATGGTGCTTACGGGAGAGAGGTCGTTCAGGCACTTCTAAGAAGGAAGGAGCACGGGAAAATCGACCACCCCCGGGGGTCGAGAAAAGAATGCTTAATTTTCGATCTTTGAGATTCCCCATTTGCTAGTAATCTTTGTGGAATAGAGAGAATACTTATATCGGATATCCGATATCGTTATACCGATATCGAAGCATTTGCAAAGGAGGCGAAATGTATGAGTCAACATGAATGGAATCGTCCCAGACACTTCTTCGCCTGGGGCATATTCGCGCTAGTCGCAGTGATCGTAGCATCAGTCGCCGTCTCAGCGTTCTTCTATGCGACCCGACCGGCACCAGTAGCCGGCACGTACTACCCGTACTTCTTCTTCCCCTTCCCACTGTTCTTCATCTTCGGAATCTTCGCCTTCTTCTGGATAGTAAGATGGCTAGTGTTCCCGTGGAGATGGGGATGCGGCTACCGAGGAAGATACTGGCGATACCAAGACGAGTCCTACTACATCATCCGCGAACGATACGCCAAAGGAGAGATCACCAAGGAACAGTTCGAACAGATGATGCGCGACCTACAACAACACAGCACCAACCAACTGTAACGAACTGACAACAAGCCGAACCCTCGCCCTCTTTTTCTTCGGGCTTCTTCCACACTGAGAAGATCCTAGATCCTTGCCCTTGTTCGGAGCGCCTCTAATATTGCGAGTCGGGACGAACGAGTGACTCCTTCTGGCGTTGCCTAACTTCCTCTGTTATCTCCGCCTGGACACGGTAGTAGTCGTCCACATCGACGTCCTTCAGCTCGAAAAACGCGGCAACATTTCTGAAATCGTTCTCCAAGAGGCGCGCGGCATCTGGATGACTAACCAAGACTGCTTGCGAGACATCGATGATGAAGGGCTTACGGTCCCAGACGACAATGTTGTAGGGGCTAAGGTCTCCGTGTACCAGATGAGCCCTGGAGACAAGCTTCTCCAGTGCCGCGAGAACCATCTTCGAAAGAGCAGTGTAATCCCCGCTTTCTAACTCATTCAGTTGCGGTGCGGCGACCCCATTGCCGCCGACTAGGGTCATCACGACAATATTTTCTTCAAACCCGAGAGGAAGGGGAGCTGGAATTCCTTTCTTCTCCAGTCTTGCTAGGTTACGGTATTCCTTCTCGGCCCACATTGACTCAGTCCGCAATGTAATATGGCGCTTCGCGTGACGATAACGCCAATCGCCGAAGAGATACTGCTTTCTCTCTCGTTTTCCAAATACCTTAGAGGTATGGACTTTGACTGCTAGTTCCCGCCCGTCAAGGGTGACTCCGTAGACAACGAGACTTTCCTTACCTTGCCTGATCGGCGGCCCTAGCCGAGCTATCACGCCATGGTTCATCAGCCGGTACAGGGCCATCTGCGAACGCTCGTCGAACAAATCCGGCCAAATGCCTCCACTCCAAACTCGGCAAGATTGGAATGGAATTCAAACGAATCTAAGGATTGCGGTTATCGTTCTAGCGATCGTGATCGGATGCTTTTCTCCGCTTAAATAGAATCCATTGAATCATCCCGATCATGCATACAGTAGAGATCAAGTCCACGGAAAACGGTCCGAACCTAGTCTACTTGAACAGCAAAGTCTTCACTGCATTGTGCAGATTTCTCCACTTGTCCGAGATGGAACGCGTCGTGACCGTATCTCCTGAATAATCGGATTACAACATCCTCGGTTCTTTGAGGACAGATTAGGACGAAGCCTACTCCCATGTTGAAGGTCCGAAACATTTCCCGGTCGGAGACTCTTCCCCTCTTCTGAATGATCCGGAATATTCCAAGTGGAGAAGGTAGCTGGTCGATGTCTGCTCCTAGTCTTGCCCGTCCGACGATCCGGTCGAGTTTTGCGAAAGCTCCCCCTGTTATGTGAGCAAGCCCGTGAACCTCTAGTTTTCTAGTCGCCTCCAGAACTGGCTTGACATAGATTCGAGTCGGCTCCAGTAGCTCCTTACCGATGCTTCGGCCAAGCCCCGGCACATTCTCTCGCAGCTTGTACCGTCTGAGAAGAATTTTCCTTGCAAGGGTTAGACCGTTTGAGTGTATTCCTGAACTAGCAACTCCGATAAGTGCGTCTCCTTTTCGGACCTCGTCTCCAAGGATGAGGTCTCTCTCCTCGCTGATTCCTGCTGCCATCCCCACGAGGTCTAGCCCTGGGTCGTGCGCAAGAAGATCTGGGACGATGGCTGTCTCGCCACCGATGATTGCCATGCCAGCTTGCCTTGCGCCCTCCACCAGCCCGACCGCGATCTCTTCGACAATATTGCGATCGTGTCTGGCCATAGCGAGGTAGTCGAGGAAGCTGATCGGTTCTGCGCCCGTGCAGATCAGATCATTCGCGCACATCGCGACACAATCTATCCCGATGGAATCGTACTTGCGCATCATCCAGGCGATGATAACCTTGGTCCCAACATTATCGGTATGAAGGCTCAGAATCCGACCATCGTTTAGGTCAACGAGACCCGCGTAATGGCCGATCGGGAAAATGGGATGTCCGACTTTCCCTTTACGAGTCTTGAACGTAGACTCAAGTGTTCGAGCGAGGGCCTCGTGGGATTTTCTGACTTGAGAAACGTCGACTCCCGCTCTGGCGTAGGTCATGCGGGGCCGAGGCAAGCCTAGAGCTTCAGTCCCGTCAAGCGCTCATAAGCGACAGCATACCGCTTACTCGTCTCATCGATCAAATCCTTGGGAAGATCAGGCGGTCTTGGAGTTGGCTGTCCAGCTTTCCGCGCCTCATCAAGGGTCTTTTTGTAACCAACCTTGGAGAGCCAGTCACGGATCAACTGCTTATCATAACTCTCCTGGTTCTTGCCTAGAGAATAATTCTCTTTCGGCCAGAGACGAAACTCGTCGGGCCCAATCGAGTCCGCCAGTACGATGTTACCTTCTTCGTCAAAACCAAACTCTAGTTTGAGATCAGCAAGAATGAAGCCGGCGTTGTCCGCGCGTTCGGACATTTTCTTGTAGATGTTGAGGCTACTATCTTTGAGCGCAGCCATCTCTCCCGGGTCCAACCAGCCCTCGTCCACAATCTGATCAATTGTGACTGGCTCATCCTTCACGTCAGACTTGGTGGTCGGATCGAAGTAGGGTTCAGGAAGCTTGGTGGCGTTGATCGGCTTTACCGGTAAGTTGACGTCTCCCTTGACAAGTCTTTCGTAGAGGCTACCGTAGAGATAACCTCGGACAACGCACTCTACCGGAATCATCTTCAGCTTCCGGACAACCATCCGGTTCGGGTTCTCCACTCGGACCATGTGATGGGGGACTTTCAGATAGTTGAACCAATAAGCCGCCAGTTTGCAGAGCACTTCCCCCTTCCGAGGAATAGTCGAGGGAAGGACGATGTCATAGGCGGATACTCTGTCGGTGAAGAAGAACAAGAGTTTGTCGCTGTCGAGCTCGTAGATGTCCTTCACCTTGCCACGCTTGAACGGCGTGGACAACAATTCACTCTCGGATTCGCCAACATGTTCCTGCATCTAAGCACGTCCACCACGGTATTGTTGGAGACTCTTTGCGAGTTCTGAATCGGAGAGCGCCAGAATCTCAGCGGCCAAGAGCGCCGCGTTCGTTCCATTGTCTAGGCCCACAGTGCCGACTGGAACGCCTGATGGAAGCTGAACTATCGAGAGAATAGAGTCAAGATTGAGCTTACCTGAGACAGGGACCCCAATTACCGGCTTGCTAGTCAAAGACGCAACGAAACCAGGAAGGGCCGCACTGAGACCGGCGATAGCAATGAAAACATCAGACTTCGAGGCCTCGACGTACTTGTCAAGCTCTTTGTGGTTGCGGTGACTCGAGAGAACCTTCGTCTCGAAAGGAATGCCAAGCTTCTCAAATACGGTCTCGGCCCTCTTGGCGATCTCCCGGTCGCTCTCGGAACCCATGAGTATGCTGACGCCTCTGGTCAAGTGTGACACCTCACAACGCGAGATTCAGTCACTACCGTGTACACTGGTAAATCAAATTGATCCCGAGGAACACGCCTGACAAGCTGTAGATTGAACGAGAGACCGATCGAACGAACATGTTCCGGGAGCGTCTTAAGGACGCGGTCAAAATATCCTCTGCCCCAGCCGAGCCTGTAGCCTTCCTTGTCCCACACTATTCCCGGAACGAACATAACATCGACCGTATCGAGGCTCTCGGGCCGTAGAAATTCCTCCCTGGGTTCGAGAATGTTGAAGCTTCCAGGCGCAAGCTCTTTCCCGAGGTCTTTGATCTCGGAGAAGAAGAGGTCAATGTCTCCCTTCTTCACAACCGGGACGAGAACACGCTTGTTGCTATCCAAAGACTTCCGAATGAGGGGACGAGTGTCAACCTCGCTGCCCTTGTTGACATAGCAGGCAATACCTCTCGCCCGGACATACTCGTGAAGGTGCAAAACCTGATCCATAATTTCCATACTTTTCTGTTCAATGTCTCGGATAGACTGTCGGTTCCTAAGTCGTAAAATGTATCGTCGGAATTGTTCTTTCTCGACAGCGGTCTTTGCTTCGGTCAAACTTTCAAGCCAATCTGGATACTTGAGGCGAGTATAGTGTTCTCTAGCAGACAGGCAACCGTCATAGGTCCAACACCTCCTGGGACTGGCGTAATATAGCCGGCTACTCTGTTGACCTTGTCAAATTCCACATCACCTCGGAGCTTTCCGTTGACCCTTGTTAATCCGATGTCGACGACAGCCGAGTTAGGTTTCACATGGTCTGCCCGAACCTGGAAGATCTCTTTTCCAACTGCGCTGATCAGAATATCAGCTGTCCGTGTCATTCCTGAAAGGTTGGGTGTCTTGGAGTGGCAGACGGTAACGGTCGCGTCTCTGTTAAGGAGGAGGTTGGCTAGGGGTCTACCCACCAGATTGCTTCGGTTAATGATTACAGCCCTTGACCCAGCGATTGGAACCTTGTAGTAGTTCAGGAGTTTGATGACGCCTTTCGGCGTGCAGGGAACAAGCTCCTCATAGCCCGAAGCCAGTTTTCCAGCGTTGATGGGGTGTAGTCCGTCAACGTCCTTGTAGGGGATGATTCTCTCGATTACCTTTTCCTCGTTGAAGCCTGGGGGCAGTGGCACCTGGACGAGTATTCCGTTGACCTTAGGGTTAGTGTTGAGCTGGCCAAGCAATGCTACCAGTTTGTCCTGGGAAGTATCAGCGGGAAGGTGGTGGCTCTCGGATCTTATTCCAACCTCGTCAGCCGCTTTGTGCTTGGCTTTGAGATAGGAAGCGCTGGCAGGGTCATCGCCGACCTGAACTGTGGCGAGAACAGGCGTAGTGCCATGTTTTTCCAGTTGTTGGACTTGTTGGGCGACCTGTTTCTTGACCTCTCCAGCCACCAGTTTTCCATCCATTAGTATTGCTGTCAACTCTTGAAGAGAACCCTCCTTCCATCTACCTTCAACTGATCCTCTGTAAGGAGTCGG
>VBAY01000196.1 GCA_005883085.1 Candidatus Bathyarchaeota archaeon | reverse complement strand
TAGATGCCCTCTAGCTGAATGTCGCGAGACACCGCCCGCAAGATTGTTCCACAACCTGTAAGCTCTAACCCCATGACTCCAAAGTCGGTTGCTAAGTCGTTTAGAGCGATAGCGAAAACTATTGCGGCTATTCCAAAGCATGCATAGCTTACTATGTGGAAGAACTTTACGGTGCTAGCTGCCTTAGCTCTGCGTTCATTTGGATCCGGGATGGTGCGTAAGTATATCATTCGACTTACCGCATTCAGGATCGTTGCAATGTCCATTGCCCCTAGGGCGAGCACAATGAAGTCGGTTATCAGATAAAGCGTAAGTATGCTGAGAGAGATTATTGCCAGAACGAAGAATACAACACTCAACACAACATAGAATCTGACGGTTGAGTCAGCTCTTGACTTTGAACTAGAAATGTTGTCCAAGTTTCCATTCCTACGCTAAACTGGGCCCCTTCGACTTGCTTGTCTCTGGCTTCGTTTCTTCTACCATAAGAACCCGACGAGCTCGACTTGATTTTCGTGTTGGAAAAAAAGATTGTGTCTATTCAGCAACACCAGTTCGGGGTGATGTTGACGCTAGTCGGGCTGAAAGACACCGTTGGCCGGACGAGAGATAGTGATATGCAATTGCATCCACTGGCGCGACTGAGCATGTTAGATTCGATTTTTTCCCGTGAAGTTGGAGTCCATCGAAAGTTATCGCGGCTGTTTCCGATGATTACATCCCGGAACCCTGGCCATCTATCCGTCTTCTGATCATACGATGTTTCGACCTGCTTTAGATGCTCGACCATTGTCTCGGGGCGCACCATCTGCCCGATAATACCGGTCAGATGCCCTATCTGGTTCATAGCTGACCCCAGCGCATCCTTTCGAGGTTGAGAGTCCACGCTAGACTAGGCTCTAAAACTAGGAATCTGCGTGTGCTGGTTCGGCTCAGCCTATACCCCGGGTACGACACTATAGTATTTTGCCGAGAACTCGCTCACAAACAGAGTCTGGTTCTAGTTCGGCAAAGCGATCAGTGTTCGGGTCAGGCTGTTGTGTGTCTGCCCGAGGATGTGAAACAGGTTGAGAATGGATAGAGAACAATCATCGTTAGATCTGAACCTGCACGTACCCAGTCGACCGGTTAGAAGTTGGAGGGACCAATAAAATTGCGGTTGAACAAAAAGACCGGAAGATGGGGATCGCGCGCAAGGGACGCCTCGGCTTCGGCTGTTCGAAGACTCTCTGTCTTCGCACTAATCTGCCTGATGGCTGGAGCGATGGTCGTAGTTTCCGTCCCCCCTGGACGGGCTGCTGGCACCGGGCAGTTCGACCATATTGTCATCCTTGCGATGGAGAACCAGGATTATTCTAGTGTCTTCGGCTCGGGCACAGGCTCTTCAACTGCACCTTTCCTATCGGGTATGCTTCCGTATAGTTCGACTATTCCCAATTATCACAGTTATGGAGAAGGCATCAGCGGCTGCTCAGCCGCCTGCTACACGGCGGTTTCGTCAGGTGGGACATGGGGTGTCTCTGACGGGGTTGGCAGTGGCAGTGTTTCCCAGACGAGCATATTCGACCAACTGAGCACTGCCGGTCTCACGTGGAAAGGATTCTGCGAGAACGGTTGTCCGAGAGGCGGGGACCACTTTCCATCATTGCAGTACGCGAGTACCTACCAGAGCCCAAACAGTGTTATAACAGGCACGGCCTTCACTGACCCATCCGATCCAATCTATTCGGAAATGAACTCGGCGAGTCCTGCCAACTACATCTGGCTTACGCCTACCGACAGCCACAACATGCACGACAACTCCGTCTCGTCAGGCGATACCTATGCCCAGCAACTACTTGTAGGAAGCGGGACGATCAACTCTCCCGCACCAGGCTCGGTGCTCGCCACCGGGCTCTTCACCAACTCAGCGTTTCACACCTTGCTCTACATATGGTGGGACGAATATGACCCTTCGCCGAATCTGCAGTACGGGAAAATGATCAAGCAAGGCTACATATCACAAGGCGCTAACTATGACGAGTACTCAACTCTTCACATGATAGAGGCAAACTGGGGTCTTACGCCTCTGGCTGCAGCCGCCAATGATCCAACCATGAGCGACCTCTTCGGCGCCTCAACCCCTCTACCTCTCTCCACAAGCTTCGCATTCCTTCCAACCAGTCCACTCGTGAACTCCCTAGTAACGTTCACCGCCCTACCCATAGGTGGGGTACCACCGTACACCGTCAGCTGGATCTTCGGTGACGGTTCAACGGCAACCGGAACCGTTGTTACCCATACCTACACAAGTGCTCAATCCTTCACCGTGACAGAGACTGCGAAAGATTCGTCCACATCTCAACAGATAGCGACCAGCTCCAACCCAGTAACCGTTGTTACCGCCTTGCCGCTCGCCACAACCTTCACTGTCTCGTCAAACCCTGTTGTCAACTTGCCTGCGACCTTCCTTTCAACGACCACAAGTGGAACGGGGCCTTATACGATCTCTTGGAACTTCGGAGACGGTTCTACTGGCAGCGGCGCATCTGCAACCCACACTTATACCACAGCTCAAGCTTTCACAGTGACCGAGACAGCAAAGGACTCGTCTTCACCACAACAGACGGCCACGAGCACTTCAACCATAACGGTATCAGCAGTGCTCTCGGGAAACTTTGGCACATGCACGTCTCTTCCCCAAGGCTGGAGCTGTGGAAACACCAATGGACTGGGCAGTAGTTCTGTCAACATTGTCAGCGGTGTGCTTGAAACGGTCGAGGCCAACCCCGGAGTTGGAAACGACAACAGCTACTACTATTCCACATCCCAGAAGGGAGTCTTTCCATGGTCACCCTGCCAAGCGCCTGTAT
>VBAY01000071.1 GCA_005883085.1 Candidatus Bathyarchaeota archaeon | reverse complement strand
GTTCGGCTTCACCTTGAAGCGTCGCGGGTTTCATGATTTCTCTAGGCGGTCAGGGCAATTACCCGGATCAGGTCTACAACATCCACGCCTAGGTCGGCCATATTTTCCATGTGAGCACTAAGGTCTCGTACGAGTAGGAGTGTTCGTAGTGGAATCTTGTCGTCTAGAACATCGAGGTCGAGCGATCGATAGGCTGTGTCTACTTTTTTCTCTGTTTCCTCGACGCCTCTGGAGAGCTCCATGGCCTTTGCTGGGTTGAAACCCAGTGACATTACGGTCTCTCGTATTTTTGACATTTCTTCTAGAACTAGGGCGTTCAGTTCCGCCAGCCTCTTAGTGTATTTCCTGTCGACTTTCCAGTTCCGGTCAATCACTGCGGATAGTCGATATCCAATACCCTGAGCATAGTCGGCTACTTCGCCTATCTTGAAAATTAGTCTGATGAAGTCCTCTCGGTTGCTGAGGAGGGTACCGAACGAGGCGACTTCTTCTAGGAGCTTCTTTTTGGTCCCTTCGAAGTCCCCTAGAATCTTTAGCATGTTTTGATAGTGTTCCTTCGCTTCCTTGGCTTTTCCATCCGAAACCCTGTCGGTCATGAGTGCCAGTTCGCGGGTTATGTCTACGACGTTCCTAGTTTGTTCTCTGCATATGTCGAGTATTCTCCGTCGTATGTTTGCTTCGGTTTCGACTGGAAAGGTCATCAAAGAGCACGTCTCGCAAAGTGGTGCTATCCTCGCCATAAAAAACTAGCAGCGTTCCCGATCTAGGTTACTTTGGAGTGTTGAAACCTTCTTTCACTATCGTGTGGATAGTCGATGCTAGCACTCCAACGGGGGTCCTCATCTGGCTCCAGCTATCGCGATCTCGGACAGTGACAGTATCATCCTTCAGAGTATCGTAGTCTATGGTTATGCCGAGAGGCACCCCGGCTTCATCGGCTCTAGCGTACCTCCTCCCAATAGAGCCGGCTTCATCATACTCCACTCTCAACCCTTCAGCGATGAGGGCTTCGTAGACTTCCGTAGCCCGTTTCTGTAACCCATCTTTGTTTACCAACGGGAAGACCGAGGCTTGAATGGGAGCAAGTTTGAATGGGAGACCGAGTATCAATCTGTCCTCTTTTATCGTCAGGTTGTATTCGAGGGTCGTGTAGAGAAGGCGTTCCACCCCGAAACTTGGCTCGATTACGTGAGGTAGGAAACGGGTCCCAGTTTCCTTCACGTCTTCCTCAACTACGTCGAAACAGTCTGATGGAACAGTGTATGACCCAATTCTCACGGGCTGTCTGGCCTTCTTGGCCGCGAGCAGTTTTTCAGGATCGTCTTTGGATATTAGGTCGGCGATTCTTCCCGTTTGTTCTTGGAAGATTTTTCTGAGGTTTTGGTGGCTTGGCTTGATCAATTTGACTTTTCGGAGTCGAGGTGTCGAGTATGGCTTGAAGACTCGCAGGTCTTCGCCGGTCGCTTCCATATGTTTTCGAAGGTCGTAGTCTGTTCTGTACGCGAAACCCGCAACCTCGGTCCAGCCCCAGCGGTCCAGCTCAATTTCATGGTCGAATGTTTGGGCTGAATAGTGAGCCCTTTCCGATGGAAGTTTTTCGAAGAATCTCTGATGCTGTCCATCGACCCCGAGTTGAGTCAGGAACCGTTTCGAGAGGGCCATAAAGTACGCCGCCCAGGGTGCTTTGATCACTTGTCTCTTGACGGCTTCGCCTACCTTGACCTTGATTGCATTTTCTGTGCCTTTGCTTCTCGATTCTTCTGCAACAATCGATAACTCTTCAGATATGACCTCGTCGAGGTACGGGCAGTCGGGCTCTGCCGGATCGAAGAACAGTTCGAAATCCATTATTGTGAACTCTCGTAGTCGTATGGGACCCTGCCTGGGTGATATTTCGTTGCGAAGGACGGTTCCCACCTGGGCTATTCCGATCGGAAACTTTTCCCTCATTGTCTCGAGGACTCGGTGGAAGTTGACGAAAATTCCCTGTGCTGCTTCCGGGCGGCCGTAAGCAGGGTCTTCGCCGTATGGGCCTATGTTAGTTTTGAACATGGTCATGAAGTATTGGGGGGGCCCTAGTTGTCCGCCACACTCTGGACATTTTACATGTTTTTCCTTCAAGAGCGCGCCGAGTTGCTCGAGACTCATTCCTTCGGTTTCGAGGCCGGTAGCTTCCTTAACGAGCTGGTCTGCTCGGAATCTTCTCTTGCAGTTACTGCACTCCGTCATGGGGTCTTTGAAGTTCTCGACGTGACCTGAGGCCTCTAACACCTTGTGAGGAGTAATTATGGGGGTAGAGACCTCGACAAACCCATGCCGTTGAAGGAAGAATCGTCGCCATGTATCCTCGATTTGTCGCTTCAGTCCGACGCCTAGGGGCCCTAGGTCCAAGAATCCGCTGAGGCCTCCATAGATTTCGAACGAGCCCCAGAAGAATCCTCTTCGCCGAGCCGTCTCGGACAATAGCTTGTGTTTGTCTTTGATTTGTTGTTGCAAGGGTTGTCGGCTCAGACTACGGTCAGAAGAGAGTATTTGCGTTTTATCCGCTTTTGAAACGGAATCGATCGGCCTTGTTATCGGGCCTTCACATGTTTTACGATTGGAGGTCTTACCTTTCGAAGTATCCTATAGCCGCAGAAAGGGCATTTGATCTCCGGGGTCATGGCGAGCTGGTCAGCCGTTAGCTTTGATCCGCAGTTGATGCATTCGTAAATTAGCCCGCCGGGGTTTCGTTCTCGCGGGGGAGCTTCCGGTGGGGTCGACTCTCCTAGTGGTTCTTCAGGACCGGACTCCATAATGCTGACCAAGAATTCCAGAAGTGGTGCTGGGTTTAAGTTAAGGATTTCGAGGTTGAGGTTCCGGGGTTTGGTTTTGTAGGTTTTCCCCCGGTTGTCCTGTCCTTCGGGGGAGAATCGGGCAGTGTCTCCGGTTTCTTCCGGAACAGGAAGAATAGGAGTATGATGATAGCGGCAGCCAGTCCGATGATAGCAGGAATTATCACCTGGAGACTGCTTTGAAGTATTGACACCTGAATCGTGCCGGTGATCAGGGGAGCCCCGTATTCAGGAGAGAAGAAGGTGAACGTGTGAACCCCAAGGCCAGATGGAGCGTTGAAGGTAAAGGGGACGTCAGTCTTTGAACCGTGTGAAATGGAAACATTGGACCTGCTTTGGACAAGCTGCCCGTCAACATTCAAGCCCACCGTGATATCCATGTTGAGTATAGTTGAATTGCTTTGCAGGTGCAGGGTCATCGTTGTCGATTGTCCCTGAGTTGCAGTTGGAACGTTGTCTAGGGTTGCTTGAAGAATCGTCGATTCCGGTGTTGACTTGTCCTGCGTCGTGATAGAGACTCCGCCAGGATCTTGCCCCAAGACAAAAAAGACTAACTTCCTTGCACCGAGTTCTCCCCCTGAAGTTATGACGCCTGTGAAGACTCCACCTGTACCCATGGTAATTGGTGCCGAAGCCAACAATCTGCCGGGCAACGGCGGGTTAACGAGAATGTACGCGTAAGTAGGCGATTCAATAGCGTTAGTGCAGGTGGGAATCGCACACGGGCTGGGGGTTGACAGTGTCTCGCTGTCTATCGTGATTTTGAATAGGCCGGAGTGTTGTCTCACGCTGGTAACGGGAGGAGTACCTGCCGGCAAGTTGACCGTTACACTATTACCAGACTTTAAGCTTGTTACGACGACTCGAATGCCACTTAGAGTCAGTGTCGCGTTTAGCTTGTATGCGAAAGTGGCGGTCCCAATTGGCGGGTTGAACGGGAAATCGCCACTAGGGAGACTGAACGTCACGCTTGAACCGTGGGACTGTCGTGAAGTCCACTCGTGTTCGAAGGTGATGGTTGCGTTCTCATTTACCCCAGTCGGGTTTACCACAGTAAACGTCCCGATCAGCGATACACCCGAGGTGAATGCCCCGTTTAGCAGGGTCACATTAGAAATGTACATTCCCTTTCCCACGCCGCTGGAAAGAACTGACGTGGTAAGCGGAGAAGGGGCGGAACCACTGTCTATCGCCGCGACGTTTCCGAAGATGCTTTCGGGCTTGCTCGAGTTTGATCCGTAGAAAAGCGAACCGCCTACTGTGAGGCGTCTATTGTCTCCAGAGTATCCGAAAGATCCTGGGTTCACTTGGAGCTGTTCTAGTCTGAAAAGATGGAATGCCCTGCCGTAGTCGAAGTCATTGAAGAAGACGCTTGTAACATTCCAATTCGACCCGAGTGGGGCTTGCGGCAGAACACTCGTGAAATTGAACAAGAAGACACCCCTTGAAGGGGCAGAAAATGTCTCGGTCAGATTTGAAATTGGGGCGGAGGGAGAAAGAATCGAAATAATATTGGAACCTGTGACGTTAACGCCCCTGGTGTCATCCACTCTCACTTGCAGTGTGTCGCCCGGAACCCAGAAATCCGTGGGAAGCCCTCCGAGGGTCGTCTGGACGGACCCTTCGGCACTAGCACCTGTTGCGAGGAGTAAGGCTGTTCCTCTGAACCAGGGATAGGTTGTCGTTGAGCTCGGGGTGGTCGTGTCGTTGAGTGCGATGAACTGGATGTTCTTGAGAGCTACGAGCTGTGAGCTTGAGCAGGAGGATGCGGTGCATGACCCTTGGGCGATAGGGTGCGCAAGCGACAGCGGAATGGTGTTGTTGAGACTGATGCTTGTTAGCGTGTACGATTTCGGGAAATAATAGGTGGTGACTGTTTGACCCCAGAGATGCTTGGAGTTTGTGGCTGTAGCGTTGTAGGTTACCGTAACATTCGCGTTGTGTGTCACCTGAGTAGGAGAATTGAGCGTCATAGTATGAAATGAGGATTCAGTAGGGACATTGGCGACAGAGGCCACTTCGATGTTAGCCACACGGACGTTCAAACCCGTACCGGTTGAGTTCGAGTTGTTGAAAAGAAAAGCGAGGGTCAGCTTGAACCCTATGAGGTTGGTAACGTCATAGCATTCGTCTGTGGAGGAGCAGGAAACAGGGACGCCTCCGGTCGGGCTGTTTGGGGGACCTCCCGTAAAATTGAAAGAATAAGGTGGGCCCGCCCTGGTTACGTTAAGTAGGAGGAGGGCCGGGGTGTTTGAGGCGTTGTACACCAAGTAGCGGGCCCTAGCTCCCTGGCCGATGGTGCCGTTCCAGTCGAACTTTAGGAAAGTCGTGAGGCCGGGCCCTCTCGGAACTGTGAGAGTATAATTGATGCTCTGAGCAGTGACCGTGTTACTCGGGATTGAATAGTCGAAGGCAGTGCCAGGAACGGGCTGTCCTGTCTGGGTGTTGTTTATCATGCTGAAAAACGTAAGATTTGGTGGAGGGGCTGTCGCGTTCTTGTCTGTGTAAAGGTCGAACTGAGAATATGTCACGTTGAAGGCTGGGCAGGGACACGGTGGATTGTATGGGTCGTTCGAGGGGGCTAGTGTCGGGTGTCCGGGTAGATTAGAATTGGTCGAAGCGTGCTGAGCGGATTGAGGAACAACCATGGACAGCGAGAGAAGGATGAGAAGGATACCTAGGGAACAACGGATCAAGTCGCTTCACGGATTAGTTTCCGGCGAACCCTGCCGGATTCTATTTAACCTTTGTAAAGTGTTCTTGGAATTTTGCGTTGGTATCTTGCAACAGTTGCTCTCGGCAATTCGATGTTAAGCTTAGGCAGCAATATGTCGAAGTCAGATCCTTGATTAGCGAGTTACAGGTGCCGCGAGAGCTAGAAAGTAATTATCGAACTTATCTCTTTGGTGGGGGAGAGACCAGGACTACGTTGTCTCCTCTGACAATGATGGTGCCGAGTTTCTTCGTTGACTCAGCGTTGGTGACGTCCTCCGCATCCTCCAGCACTAGGTTCATGTGCTGATCGAAGCTGTAGAGTCTTCCTCGCACAGTTCGTCCGCCTTTAAGCTGGACGAGTACGACTTTGTTCAGGCTCTCTTCGAAGATCTTCGCGGCAACTTCAGACATTCACTGTTCAACCGGAGAGTTGCGGTTGTCCGGCGAAGGTACACTTTTAAAGATTGTCTCATCGCGCTTCCTGAAAAGTCTTGACAGTTAGGACAATACTCAAGGATCGAGACTCAAAGCCCCTGATTGAAGAACTTCAAAGGCTTCCCAACCAACAACATCTCACTCATAAGGCCAGAGTGGAGATTGAGACTGTCAAAGATTCGGAAATTGTATTTGTCGACGGGGTAGCCATTGCGTTTAGGAGGAAAGGCGAGCTGGCACCTGTATTGACCAATACTTCTGCCCTCGACGGGCTGCCACGGGTCATTGTCGACATGGGTGCCGTTCCACACGTGGTGGGAGGTGCTGACATTATGGCTCCGGGAATCAAAAAGGTCAGTGGGGAGTTTGCGGAAAGACAGCTCCTTACCGTCGTGGACGAAAAACATGGCAAATATCTTGCAGTGGGAAAAGCACTCACGGGATCGGGACCCCTGGCCGCAGCAAAGAAGGGTAAAGTTGTCGAAAACATCCACTACGTTGGAGACCTGATCTGGGAAGTGATCAAGCCGAAGGGTCCGGTTTCGTCAGGGTCCAATTGAGGATTTGGATCGAAAAGAGTCAGGGAAATGTTTAAAATCGAACTGGGCTGACGCCCGATGTTAAGCTCTCGGAGCATAGTCTGATCTTTCCCAATGCAGCATTCTTCGATCTATGTGAAGGCCCTTCCTCTTCAGGAACTAGATGATGTGGAGACAATAAAGGGGGAGGTTAGAATGGGCAACATTCTCATCGTAAGAATCACTCCATTAGCGAGAAAGAGCGTCGAGGAGACAAAACTCGCGATCACCGAATTGACTGACTACACAAAATCTTTGGGTGGGGACATTGCTCGTCTGGGAGAGGAGCGTATTGTCATAACGCCGGCGGGCGTGAAGGTGTGGAGGAAAGAAACCGCCTCTTCCGAAGCGGCAATCCCTGCGGTTCCGATTCAAAACGAAGCGGTCCCAGGCACTCGCTGAAACCAGAAAGCTATCGGAGCCTAATTGACTCCAGAACATCGGGAACGACGGTTTTGATCCCGAATATTCGGTTGACGTTCTGAGCGAACAGGTCAGACTTCCTTCTCTCCCCGTGGTTAACTATGATCTTGGTTGGCTTGGGAGCCATTCTCTTGATGAACCCTAAGAGCTGGTTTCTGTCCGAGTGGCCGGAAAATCCCTCAATGGACTCTACTCTCATATTCACTTTCACCATTTCCATTTTGCCGTCGTGAGCGTAGAGAGAGACCTCTTTCAGACCATTCTTGATCCTGTTTCCTAAAGTACCGTCCACTTGGTAACTCACATAAGCGAGCGTATTTCTAGGGTCGGGTGCAAGGTGCCGGAAATAGTCTATCGCGGGCCCGCCTTCGAGCATACCTGATGTGGCAATAATTACGCATGGCCCACCGGCAATAATTTCCTCTCTATCGCTCGGATGAGTTACCGGATGGAAGTATTCGGACTGGAACGGGTTGATGTCTTTGTGAAGGATCTGTTCCTTGATGTCGCGAACTAGGTACTCGGGGAAGGCTGTGTGGATCGCGGTTGCCTCATTGACCATTCCCTCGATATAGATGGGGAGTTCTCTTAGGGCCCCATTTTTCATGTATGCGTCTAGGACTAGCATGATTTCCTGAGCTCGCCCGACAGCCGGAACTGGTATCAGCACTTTCCCTCCTTTCTCGACGGTGTCGTTGACGATGCTGACGAGCTTGCCCTCTACTCCCTCTCGGTCGGGCATGATGTCGTCGGGACCCCCGTACGTGCTCTCGATGATGAGTGTTTCAGCTCTCGGGAATAACGCTGTCGCGGGATCGAGCATCATTGTTCGTCCGAACTTGAAGTCAGCGCTGTAGACGATGTTATGGAGGCCTTCGCCGATATGTAGATGGACCATTGAGCTTCCCAGGATATGGCCAGCGTTGTGAAATGTGAGTTTGATGTCCGGAGCAACGTCGGTAACTACATTGTAGCGTAGAGGTATCGTGTGCGTTACAACTTCCCTGACGTCTTTTTGGTCGTAGGGCGAGTGTTCGCCTTCCCTACTGTGAACGTCGAGGTAGTCAAGCTGGTGCAGTGTCATCAGGGTCTGTGTCGGTTCCGAGCAGTAAACGGGTCCATCGTAGCCATACTTGTAGAGGAACGGGAGTATTCCACAATGGTCGAGGTGGGCGTGAGATATGACAACCGCGTCGAGTTTTTCTAGGTCAAACTCATCGGTGTCAAATCGCGGATAGGCCGAAGTAGGGTCCTGCGCTCCTGGGTTTATTCCGCTGTCAAGCAGAATACTGCTGGATCCGGCTTGGATCAGCATGGCCGCTCGTCCGACCTCGTGAAAGGCTCCGAGGGTTACGAGTCGGACATAGCCCGCTTTGCTGAAGGTGGGGCGAAAGATTCTCTCGCCGACGTCCCGGAGGATTCTGCTCCGTTCTTCGCTCTCGGTGTGAAGAATGTGCCGGGTGCTCGAAATGATCTTGGAGTGTAGCGGGGGGGCTCGAAGTATTCGTGGCCGCCATCTAGTCTCCTTTACAACCTGCTGTAGAACTGCCGCTTCTTTCCCTATAGCCACTCCAGGTTTGGTTGCCTCGACGACGACCTCGCCAAGGCTTGGGTCGAAGTTAATTGAGGAGATCTCCGCCTCCGGTGGGATAATTTTGCGAATGTACGCCTCAGCTTCTCGTTCCGGGAGACGTATGGACTGGTCAGATCGGATTACGATTCTCTTATGAAGTAGGTTTACTATCTCTGTGACAACATAACTCTGCTCGGCTAATAGTCCGACGTTCTTTACGTATATCGCGAGCCTTGGGCCCTCGAATTCTATCCTGGTTATCTCAGCGTCCTTCGGCATATGTTCTACGATTGTCTCGCGTATCTTGGCGTGTACGTCGTTGTAGGTTCTAGTCAATTTTCTCTACGACTGTGATATCTGTGGAAGGTTTGAAAGAAGGGATCAGGCGTGGAGGATGTGCTTCTTCTCGTCCTCTGTAAGTTCCCTGTATCCTTCCTTCGTGATTAGGGCAACGTCGAAACTGTCGCCGCTTGCCGAGTCCCTTTTCATGGCCGAATCGATTGCTCTAACGACAATAGGAACGGACTCCTTCACGTTCATCGAGTCTTTCCATTCTGATTCAAGGACACCGTATGCAACGGGAGATCCAGATCCAGTTGAGACGTATTTTTCTTCCATCATGCTTCCGAGAGGGTCGAGCGCGTAAATGTGTCCTCCGCTGTCGTCGACTCCTCCGATGAGTGCTTGGACCCCAAGCGGATAGTATCTGGCGCCGAACAAAATATTGGAAACTAGCCGTGCTGCGGAGTTTACAGGGATTGGCCGGGCGAGGTCGAGCCTGTACAGTGAAGAGTTCGCTCTAAGCATTTCTACTAAAGCCTGGGCGTCGCCCACTGTTCCCGCGATCGTCATTGCTAGATGGTGGTCGATTCGGTAGACTTTCTTTGCATGTTTGTGAGCAACAAAAGATCCCATGGTCGCTCTGGTGTCTGTCGTAAGGACAACTCCGTCTTTGCAAACTACGCCGATTGTGGTAGTCAATTCAAAACACCCATACTTGGTGGACTTAGGTTTTCCAACTTGTCGTCTGTCCGGTAGTTCTTATGTTAGATCATGCTTTCCGAGAAACGGAAAGAGTTGGTGCTGAAATGGTTTCTGATGGCTTAAAAACGTTTTCAGGCGATGATGAAGAGTCCAGCCACGCCGGGCAAAATCTCTTCGATCATTCCTGTTCGCGCCGACAGTTTTAGATGGTCTCGTCAGTGATTGGAAGTGTTAATGATAGGAAGAGAATGGTCTTGTCCGAGCCCTATTGTTCCTACTTTGTTCGGGTTCCGTGGACCTATAGTTACGGTTGTAAACCCTAATCGTCGAAGTTCTTTCTCAACTTGGTTCATCAAACCGTTCTGATGAAATAGGGTTAGCTCTTCTTGGGGTATTTCGATTGCCGCAACTGTTCCATGATGCCTGACTCTTATGTCTCGGGCGCCGCTCAAACGTTTGACAATTGATTCTGCTTCTCCGACCTGAGATAACTTCTGAACCGTGATCTCCTCGCCGTGTGGTATCCGGGATGAGAGACACGGCATGGCTGGTTTGTCCCATACATCAAGCCCCAGAAGTCGAGCAGTTTCCCGCACCTCTTTCTTAGAGAAACCCGCTTCTGCGAGAGGGCTTCTTACGCCAGCCTCCCGGGCCGCAAGAAGCCCCGGCCTACTGTCACCGAGATCGTCGAGTTGGGTGCCATCAAGAACCGCCTCAAAACTGGACTTGTCAGCTTGGCGTCGCAATTCGCGATAGAGCGTGTCCTTGCAGTAATAACACCTGTTAGACGGATTTGCTTTGTAACTTGCGCTATGCACCTCATCGGTCGTAA
>VBAY01000195.1 GCA_005883085.1 Candidatus Bathyarchaeota archaeon | reverse complement strand
TTCGTCGCCGCTGCGTTTATCGCCTCGATAAAGTCGACGCCCAAGATCTCATGAAGGACCGCGAGCTCGTTCACCAATGCGATATTCACGTAGCGGAATATGTTTTCAAGCATCTTTGTAGCCTCGGCCACCGAAGGGCTTCCAACCGTGACCACAGGAGCATCCAATATCGCCTTGTAGAATTCAGCACCTAGTTGAGTCGACTCGGCGTTAATTCCTCCTACAACTTTTGGAATGTTTCTGACTCCGAACTTTGCATTTCCGTAGTCTATTCGTTCGGGGGAATAGACCAGAGCGAAATCTCTACCAGGTTTCCTTCCGTTTCGTTCAAGTAGAGGTTGGAAAATGTCTGTCGTAGTCCCGGGAAAACTTGTGCTCTCAACAATGACGAGTTTGAATCGTGAGAAATTCTTCGACAAGTCCCTTGCGACTGAACGGAGAAACGAAAGGTCCGGCTCGCCCTTGTCGTTAAGGGGAGTTGGCACACATACTATCACGATATCGGAACCGTTGGCCCCTTCAGATAGGCTCTCTGTGGCACTGATCGATCCAGTCCTTACAAGTTCAGGAAGATGTTTTTCGCTGTAAGCGTCTTCGACATAGCATACGCCCTTATTGATCATGGATACCTTGTCTTTTTCTACATCGACACCGATTACACGAAAGCCCGCTTGGGCAGAAGCGACTGCGAGGGGAACACCGACATACCCCAGACCTACAACGCACACATTCGCCGTCTTCGATCTGATCTTATCTAACGAGACAGCTGTATTTTCGTTCAACTTATCCCCTGCTTCCCCGCTAGGTTTATCGTGCTAAGAATCTTGGCGACTGGGTCTTCCATCTTCGCGAGAAGTTGTTTTCCCCTCATTGACTGACCTTCAAACGCTTCCGGCTCGGTTAGCATTCTATGAACCCTGGTCGAGATTTCCCTAGGCGACCTAATTGTTTCAACCAGACCGAGCCGCTCTAGATACTGAATGTAAAGCGGCTTAGGCCCCGGAAAGCACGAAATTGAAGGGATGCCCAGGAGGGCAGCCTCCACAGTCATGGTGCCCCCCGATCCAACAAAGGCCGACGAATACGAAAGCAGGCTAGTCGCATCAACTATCCTGTCAACTACCGTGACCTCTTCACCGAAGCGCTTCCTAATCACGGGAGCTTGCATTCCGTACCGTGTAGAGACGACCACTTGGCAGTCTAATCCCCGCCTCAACAGCCAATCAATGATTGGTCCCACCACAGGTTCCTTGTCGCTGGCTTTTCCCATGAGATAGGAGGCAAAGGCTTCCTCCGTTCGGAAAACAACAATCGGTCGATCCTTCTTCAATTTCAATTGACTCAGAACGTTGTGGTTCGGACGATGACGTTTGAGCCAAGCCGCAGGGTCCAGAGCTCTGTAGAGAATGACCCTCCGCAGGGGTCCGCCGAACTCTCTCCAAACGGGTCGACCGATGATCCACGGACAGCATAAGAAAGTTGTCAGAGGTATCGTCAACCTGGCTACCATCCAAGAGTGAGGCGAGTCATTCGCAGCAACGTGTGGTATTCCTAGGCCGAATGCGACCCGAGATGCCTCGACTGATGAGAAGGAGACAGCCACGTTAGGCTTCCAATTCTGAATTAGGTTCGCGAGTTTTGTAATTCTCTCGGCGCTCGCGGTAAGTTTTCCGAAAGCCGTTCCTCCGCCGTGGCTTCCCACCACCGAGAATCGCAGTTTCTTTAACTTGAGAGTTTGTTCGGCTTCGCGGTAGACACGGGTTGTAATCAACGCCTCATATCCTTCCCGCTTCAGTGCGTGGTACAAAGGCTCGAAGAAGAGCGCCTGTTTCGGCGTTAGAACTTCAATCCAGACTTTCATAGTCTATTTTCCGGGCAACACTCGAGGGCAAACGACAAGTAGATAAAAGATGCAAATATTCTGACCCTCGAATCATTTCTGTGAGGAAGACTAGTGTCATTCATGTTAACTGGCTATTGACGCCATCTCGTAATGACGGCAACTTCTCCTTGTGGACCTCCCGATATTGTAATGGATTCGTATCAATTGGTTAACCCGCCATTGCAACTATCTGGAGTTTCCGCATGATTATGGTGGTTTCGAACGAGCAATCAATTTTCCGAATCCAAGATTGCTATCGTAGGCAACGACCCGGAAGCACTCTTGCTTTCAACCTTGTTTGCCGAGGCAGGCCGTCCAAACTACCTCGTAGGGCGTTTCGATGAAGCCAAGACGAAAAGAACGGATACCGGCGGGCTAGGCGAAGCGAGATGGTTGCTAGGGGTTCACCGGAAAACAGGAACTACCACTCTCCTGTCGGGCGTAGAAGCGCTCTCTGCGAATCCACCCTCGATTATTGTCTTGACCGGGCATGCCGTGAGTCAAAGGGAGATTAGTGAGCTCGAAATAACTACTCGCGCCATTTGCAAGTTTATCTCTCGTGGGACAAGCCTCACTTTTACCGGGTTATGCCGACCAAACTTCACCGATACAACCCTTCGACAAACCATCGAGAAGCACAGCGGCCACACTGTTGGCAGGGATGTCCAGCTAAGCTACGTGCCCTTGTTTTGGAGCGGGGAGACCCTTCAAAAATTTAGGGAGAAACCGAAACTCATCGCAGGAATAGGGACAGGTGCACTCTCGTTGGCTCAGGAGATTTTTCTTGCTGCATTCCCCTCCATCAGTACGAGTTCAAAACTCAGCGCCGCTGAGGCGGCCGGCCTCTTCGGGCCAGTCTATAGAGATGTGTTGCGAGCCTTAGAGTTCGAACTAGCAACCCTCTGCGAGGCTGATGGTGTGGACTATTCTGAGGCTCTCGATCTCAACAGGCAATCTGGAACTGACAACCTGGGGATCCCCAACACATTCGTGGTTAGAGACGCAATTGCGAGCAACATCGCGATTGGCAGCTCGGCTAGCCGAGGAAACCCGAGCGTGGTTCGGGCAGCTCGTCGAATCAACGAGGCGGGTGA